>NZ_JBHTHA010000003.1:0-204312 GCF_042676385.1 Paenibacillus sp. GCM10027628 | reverse complement strand
TACCAACTAGCTAATGCGCCGCAGGCCCATCTGTAAGCCACAGGTTGCCCCGTGTTTCATGGTCTTCTCATGCGAAAAGACCAGCTATCCGGTCTTAGCTATCGTTTCCGATAGTTATCCCAATCTTACAGGCAGGTTGCCTACGTGTTACTCACCCGTCCGCCGCTATCCCCGAAGGGACCGCTCGACTTGCATGTATTAGGCACGCCGCCAGCGTTCGTCCTGAGCCAGGATCAAACTCTCCAAAAAGGTAAAACCTATTTGTTAAGCTGAATAGCTCAATTTCAAAGCTGACGAGATTTTGCAATCTCTTCAAGTTTAGAGTCGATTACTCGACTTGCTTCTTCACTCGTTGTTCAGTTTTCAAAGAACAATTTCTTTCGTTTTTCTTCGTCATCCGTTTAGCGGCGACTTTTATAATATATCACATTCAAGCTAATCAATGCAAGCTTTTTTTCTTTTCCATTTTCTTGCTTGTCTTACATCGATGCTTTCGAAAGTGAACCGTTTTTAGCGGCGAAAGTTAATTTATCATAGAATCCGCAACAAAGTCAAGCATAAAAAAAGAATCGGAACAAAGTCCAATCCTTCATAGGGATAGCGTTATTGTAAAGGGGAGTACTGCAGCTCCAACTCAGTAAATTCCTCGTCAACGGGTACGGCAATTTCTTTGATTAAGCCTTTCTTCACTAGTTTATTCAGTAAAAGCGGGAGATCCACCTTTACTTCCTCCAATAGTGGGTGCCGCTGCAGCTCATCTGTACTCAGAGGATGATCATTGTCGGCCAATATACGTATGAGCGCCTCACAACATCGTTCCATTTTGGACATGACCGAGAACTCACAAGCTAGAAGAACGAGCTGAACTCTTTGTTTTAGCGTTTCTTTACTCGTCGTTAATTCTTCGTAGAGTTTATAGACTCCCGGATTGATTGCACGTATTTGTCTCCAAACTGTAATTTCGGGATGGTATCCGTCTTCGATGATGACAATGCGAGCCCAATGATGCAGTGCTTCTAAAACATTGTTATAAGCATCTAGTAAATGTTCATCAAGTATATATTCCTTGCTTTGTGAATACTTGCGAAGAAACAGGGAGAACTCAACCAGAAGCTTGTGCTCCCGTAGATCAACCGGAAATTCAAGCATTCTGTGGCGAAGTCCTTCCAAGTACGTATTGTGATCCAGAAGTATCTCCCCTTTTAGCAGCCAGTGAATGATATTTCGATTAATTCCATGGCGAATCCATTGCTCCAGCGATGTTGGGTCAACCCATCTTTCTTGTATCCTAGAATCGTCTCTTATATAATTAGTAGCATGATTGTTCAGGCTCAGGTCGTTCGTTATGATAAGAAGCAGTGTATCGAAACCATCTGTCAGTGCGGGAAGTTGCCTTGGGTTTTCAACCGCCATGACACTGATGATTCTTGAGTCATTTCGGAACTTAAGCAAAACCTGCTCTTTATCGATTCCCATGATATCAGAAGCTCCTGTCTTGATTTTTGTTTGTAAACCTATTTCTACATCGCGGACAGAGTTTCCTGCTGATTTCTGTGACAAATCATACAAAAAACCGAATTAGATAGCATATGGGGAGGAAAGAAACTCGTGCGTTTGAAATCAAGTAAAGTGAATGAATTCCGCTTATGGGGTCTGGCTATGACGATGGGCGGCATGCTGTTAATGATCGTTGGACTAGCCGGTGTCGTTTTCGATTGGGGTAAGGCCGGGAGAATTATGGCTATCATCTTTATGATTATCGGTATGATCAGTATGATGGTCAGCATGGGGATTTATTTCTGGGCGGGCATGCTGTCAACTTCGGCAACCGTTATCGATTGTCCGGAATGCGGCAGGAGAACGAAAATGTTAGGCAAGACCGATCGCTGTATGTTCTGCAAAACGATTTTAACGGTCGACCCGCAATATCAACCGGCCGAAGAGAACGAGAATTCCACACCACTTACCCCGCAGCTCGAACCGAACAGAGACCATGAGCATAAGCCTCATTGATCCAAGTAATAAAGCCGATCCCTCGCGGGTCGGCTTTTCTTGTTTAGGGATTATTTTTTCTCCAAAGTATCTTGAATGACTTTCCACATAGCCGGTTGCTCGAAGCCTCTTCTCCATGAAGCGACTCCTGCCAGATCATATTTTTTAACAAGTTCAATTCTTGATTTCAATGAGGTCTCGTCTTCCAGCCAAATCCGCATGAGCTTCTCACCTTCTTTATACTCCACATAATTCTGACCCGTTTCGGGAGAAAATGCTGGTGTCAGCTTTTTATCGTTAATAATCGTTTGGGCGGCTTCCATGGTTAAAGTTTTGGAGCTTACGGTTGTCTTACCGCCTTTGGTTTCTTCTGTCCATTGACGTGTATAGAATGGAACCCCAAGGACAAGCTTATTAGGCGGGACCTTTTCGCCATTAAGCAATTGAGTGATCGATTTCTCCGTCCAAGGCAAAGAGGACACTGATCCGGATTTAGGACTTGAAGCCCAATATTCATCGTAGGCCATGACCATCATGTAGTCCACGACCGCAGCGAGAGCAGGTCTGTCGTAAAACATCGACCACATCTCGTTTGTCGATTTTGGCGTTACATCAATCGAGACGGCCAATCCTTGATCGTGCATAAACGGCGTCATTTCCCGAACGAATTGGACGAGGTTCTCTTTATCTTTGAGATACACGTTTTCGAAATCGATGTTAAACCCTTGCAATTTATAAGTTTGGGCAAAGCCAAGAAGCTGCTTGATGATCTTCATACGGGAATCATAAGTAGACAATGCTTGTGAGGTACGGTCAGGCTCGAAGCCGTTGCTGAATATCGGCCAAACCTGATATCCCCGTCCTTGTGCCCATTTGACATAGGTTGGATCAGCCATATTCTTCACTTGGCCCTGTCCATCAGATAAAGAAAACCATGTTGGGCTGATGACTTGGAGGCCAGGCATATCGCCTATTTTGGTCGTATCCGGATTCTTGGTGATCACATGCTCCCAAGTCATATTGAGCTTACCGCTGAGCGATTTCCAAGGCACATAAGCAGCCGTAGTCTCTTGAACAGGGATAGTTTCCTCATGATCCTGGATAATATCAGCTTTACGAACGTAACCAATTGGACCGCTTTCCTGCTGTATTTTTAACCAATCCGTTTCTTCACTTAGAATCATGACCTGCTCGTTTAATGCTAGAGTAGAAACAATCGGCGCCTTAATCGTCGCTTCGGTACGGACCTCAGCACCATCCGGATTCGTTTGTTTGCCCCAAATGATAGTGTCACCTTGCTTATGCAGAATGACAGTTCCTGATTTTTCCGACTCACGAATATCAAAAGGATATAATTGACGCAGGGGCTCAATAGGCACGAAAATCTCATTATCTTTCTTCTCTACTGGAAATGACAATGTGATAGGTTTCTCGTTCATTAGGGCAGACAGCTCAGCAGTTTTAAAGCGTAAGACCTTATCTTTGGTAGTGATGATGACAGAATCACTGGCTTTCTCATATATAATGGACGGATCCACCCATTCCTGAATGAGTTCGAGGGGAAGCTTTAAGCTTTCTTTTTCACCGATCGCGCTTGTCGGAAAATAATTGCCATGGTAAAACACGGCTTTCTTCAGATCATGATAATCCGTCTCTACATGCTGTCTATTCGGCGCAAAGTATTGCCATAGAAAAAATGCTACACCCGACGCTAGACCTATAAAAACAATAAAAAATAAGAACAAAATTCTTCTAAGAGACTTTCTACGATGCAATTGGTATTCTGTCGGCATGGGGTGCAAATCTTCACTTCCTTCTGGGAGAATGCAAAAGAAAAACGCGCTCTTCCCTTCTCCATTGGAGAAGTTCTGAACACGTTTCATTATACAACATAGATGTAGGAAATGAGGAGTTCTGCTAAAGTTAATGCTTGGTAATCCCCGTACAATCCGCGCAAACGCCATAAACCTCTAATCGATGACCACGAACCTTAAAGCCCGTCTGCTGAGCTGCGGTTTCCTCAACGTCATGGAGAGGCGGGTACTCGAAATCCGTAATTTTGCCGCATACTTCACAAAGCGCATGATAGTGATCGGTCATATCCGCATCAAAACGGCTAGAGCTATCTCCATAAGTAAGCTCGCGTACAAGTCCGGCTTCAATAAATACTTTGAGATTGTTGTACACAGTTGCAACGCTCATATTAGGAAACTTCGATTCAAGCGATTTATAAATGTCATCTGCGGTCGGATGAGTCATAGAATCCAGCAAAAAGGATAGAATGGCATGCCGTTGAGGGGTCATCCGAACACCGGTTGTTTTTAACTTGGCTAGAGCCTGTTCTAAATGTACTGTCATGATACTCACCACCTGATGTTAGTCGATAATGCTTTACATTATATTGTACGTGTGCTTCTCGACTTTTGTCAATGATGGCAGTTTCGGCAGGAGCATCATTCCGATTTATTTTTACGAGTTTCCAGCAAAAACATGGCAAGGCCTGCGACGATAAGCACGACAGAACCGATGTAGGAACCCATCAAATCAAAAAGTCCCGCGAACCAACGAGGTTTGGAGCTTAATAAGAAAAACAATACACCGATAGTGATCAGCATAACTCCGAGGTTGCTGCCGCGAAACAGTTTCTGCAACGGATCCTGTGTGAAACTGCCCTCAGCGCCGTTCGCGAACTCTCCGAACTCATTGCGCCGATTTACGTTATCCGTAGCCTGCAGGGCATCGAAAACGTTGTAAAAGTAAATGACCGGAAGAAACAAAGCAAAAAGCGTTACCATCGGCACGGAGACAACATGCTCCTGTCGATCTTGGGAAACAAGCGTTGTGATTGTGAAAATGTCGAGAATGAGCAGCAGCATGATGAACAGGCCGCGCTGCATGAGCCCAAGGTAGAAATGACCGGTCCCCGGCACGAGCAAAGAAAGCAGGCCTGCCACGAATTTGCGCTTCTTGGGAGCTTGAAAATAAGGTGCATAGGGCATATTCGTATAATTTGGAGCCGTAGGTCGCGAGTAAGGATCTTGCAGCAGATCATCATGTGCAGGAAACTCTGGTATGCGATGGTTGTCTTTAGGCATGTTCATGATTGACGCCTCCAATCTGGTATAATTTACGATTGCAGAAATTGGGAAAGATGCTGAATGTAGGCTGTTAGCTGATTGATTCCTGTATCGATGTTCAAGATCTTGTTCACGATACCCGACTGGATCAAGAGTAAAGCGGCAGCGACTGCGATGAAGCTATTGATGATCTCACTTCTTCGGCGCGACTTTTTTCCAGTTAGCGTCTGCGTAGATTCCGGTCCGAGAATGGAGTACATGACACGATCTGAGAATGCGGACGGGGGGTCAATCAGCGGCATCTCATCCAAGAGCTTATTTAGGGATTGCGTGAGCCGGGCGTCGTCTGGATGGTTCAGACTCATGCGGATTCACCTCCAACCATTTTTCCTTGAGCATCGCTTTGCCTCGGTACAATCTAGTTTCAAGGGTCTTAACGGGTAATCCGGTGACCTCGGACATTTCTTGATACGAGAGCTGCTTATAATGATACAAATACATGATCAATCTATACTTATCCGGCAGTTTCGAAAGCAAATCTTGCATACGCTGCTGTTCATCCTTAAGTATAACGACCTCCTCAGGCTGCTCTCGGGCATCTGTCAGCCAGCTTTTCATTTTATCGAGGAGCGCCACGTAAGACTTCCGCTTCTGAGAACGGCGGTAGTCCGTTACAAGATTCGTCGTCAAACGGTACAACCAGGTAGTAAACTTCGCATCGCCACGAAAATGAATTAATGAGCGAAACAGCTTCACGAATACTTCCTGGGTTAAGTCCTCGGCAGTTTCTTTGTGCTCTACCATTCGGTAAACGATCGTATAGATGTAACTCTTGTGCCGTTCCACCAATACACGATAGGCCTCGGATTGACCTTGACGGACCCGATCGATCAGCTGCTCATCCGTCAAATTGTCCATGCCTGACTTCCCCCTCTCCGTATGTCCTTAAAATTAGACGACGCCGATGAGAATTCCCCTTCAAACTTTTCTTCAAGAATTGAGAAATCAAACCTCTGTGGGTCTCTCGAAAGTGGTCAGGCTGACGCCAGGAGGAACGGTGAAGACCCTGCGCTGTACGAAACCGAAGCCCTCATACAATTGAATTGCCGGAAGATTGGCCGTGCCGGTAGATACAATAAATCGGGAAGCCCCGCTCCTCTGCTGGTCATCCAGTACATATTGAATCAATGCGCGGGCAATGCCGCGTCTAAAATAATCCGGGTGCACCATCATTCTGCAGATCGTTACAATCGTTCCTTCACGAGAAAAAGAAATGGCTCCTGCAAGATGGCTCCTTCCTCCTTCTTCGGCGTAATAGCCGTAAAAAGTCTCGTCCGCTTCGCGAATCGAAGCGATACCATCCTTCAGTGGCGGGATGTCATCAAAGCCGATCATTTCGGCCTCAACACGATATGATGCGATTTGTAAGGAGAGCAGGATTAAAATCTCTTCGTTGGTTTGAAGTGCAAGCGGTTGGATAGTCAAGCGGGATCCCCCTTTATAGATGAGAAAAAGTGGTGTCCTGGAAAGGATCACCACTTTATACATTACCACATCAGAAAGTTTAGTTTCACTATAACGCTAAAACGCGGTGAAGACTTTCATGCGGGCGAATCATTTGCTGTTCAGGCACTCGACAATTAATTTGTTGACGAGTCCTGGATTCGCTTTGCCCTTGGTTTCTTTCATGACTTGTCCAACCAGGAATCCTACCGCTTTTTCTTTACCCGCCTTGAAATCCGCTACAGATTGAGGGCTATTCGCTACAACCTGCTCTACAACAGCCTTAATGGCGCCTTCATCGCTGATTTGTACGAGTCCCTGCTCTTCAACGATCTTTTGAGGATCCTTTCCGGTTTCAATCAGTTCCTTGAAGACGGTTTTGGCAATTTTGCTGGAGATCGTGCCTTTCTCGATCAATCCGATCATTTCACCTAAGCCTCTTCCTGTGATCTTCACATCTTGAAGTTCAAGGTTATTGGCATTCAGATAGCCGAGCAGATCGCCCATGATCCAGTTCGAGACGGCTTTGGCGTCTTTCGTATACTGCAAGCTCTCTTCGAAGAAATCCGCCAGCTTCATGGAGGCGGTGATCACATCGGCATCATAGCTAGGCAACCCGTACTCGCTAGCATATCGCGCTTTACGGGCATCCGGCAGCTCAGGGATGGTCGCCTTCACACTTGCTTTCCACGCATCGTCGATGTAAAGACTAACCAGATCAGGGTCCGGGAAGTAGCGATAGTCATGTGCCTGTTCCTTGCCGCGCATGGATAAGGTTTTGCCTTGCGCATCGTCCCAGCGGCGCGTCTCCTGCTCGACTTCACCGCCATCGCGGAGGATTTCCGCTTGACGGTATTCCTCGTACTCGAGTCCTCGCTGGACACCGCGGAACGAGTTCATATTCTTCAGTTCGGCTCTCGTGCCGAACTTCTCTTGTCCGAATGGACGAAGGCTAATGTTAGCGTCGCAGCGCAGCGAGCCTTCTTCCATTTTCACATCCGAAACGTCGCAATAGAGCATGATCGCCCGAAGCTTCTCAAGATAAACTCGTGCTTCTTCTGGAGAACGCAGATCGGCCTCGGATACGATTTCGATCAATGGCGTTCCCGCCCGGTTCAAATCGACAAGGGAGGCATAACCGCCGTCAACGTGCGTCAGCTTGCCCGCATCTTCTTCCAGATGAACGCGATTCACGCGAATACGCTTGGTCACGCCGTTCACTTCAATATCGATCCACCCGTTCTGGCCGATCGGCTGGTCATATTGCGAGATTTGATATGCATCCGGCGAATCCGGGTAAAAGTAATTTTTACGGTCAAATTTACTGTGGGTTGCTATCGTACAGTTCAGCGCCATGGCTGCCTTCATCGCATACTCCACCGCTTGACGATTCAATACAGGCAAAACGCCCGGATGACCGAGGCATACCGGACATGTATTCGTATTCGGAGGGGCTCCGAACGAAGTCGCACAGCTGCAAAATATTTTGGAAGCGGTATGAAGTTCAACGTGAACTTCCAGACCAACTACCGTTTCAAATTGTGTATCCGTTGCCGTCAAAATGAAAGCCTCCTTCGTTTAAACATCCTCTACAACTGCGGGCGTTGTTTGTGGTGATCGGTGTTCTGCTCGAACGCATGGGCTACGCGCAGAAGCGTAGCTTCATCGAGCGCTTTGCCAATGACTTGCAAGCCGACCGGCAGACCGTTTACGAAGCCACAAGGTACGCTGATCGCAGGAATACCCGCCAAGCTGACCGGAATGGTTATAATATCGTTCAAATACATCGTAAGCGGATCGTTGCTCTGCTCGCCGATACGGAAAGCAGGCGTTGGAGCCGTCGGCCCGATGATGATATCGTATTTCTCAAACACTTGATCAAAATCTTGCTTGATCAGCGTGCGGACTTTTTGCGCTTTAAGGTAGTACGCATCGTAGTACCCCGAGCTGAGCGCGTAGGTGCCGAGCATGATGCGTCGTTTCACCTCTGGGCCGAAGCCTTCGCTGCGCGACATATGGTATACGTCGAGCAGGTTGCGTGCATTGTCAGAACGAACGCCGTAGCGGACGCCGTCAAAGCGCGCCAGGTTCGAAGATGCCTCCGACGAAGCGAGCAAGTAGTAAGCAGCTACTGCATATTCGGAATGCGGAAGAGATACTTCTTCCCAAACAGCGCCGAGGCTCTCCAGCACTTTCAGCGCTTCGAGCACTTTTTCTTTTACGGCAGGGTCGATCCCCTTGCCCATGTACTCTTTTGGCACGCCGATGCGAAGTCCTTTGACATCCCCAGTCAAAGCGCTGAGGTAGTCGGGGATTTCAACGTTCACCGAAGTGGAATCTTTCGGATCGTATCCTGCGATCGCTTGCAGCAGGTACGCGGAGTCTTCGACGTTCTTCGTCAGCGGCCCGACCTGGTCGAGCGAGGATGCGAATGCGACGAGACCGTATCGGGACACGAGACCGTATGTCGGCTTCAGACCGACGATGCCGCAGTAAGCAGCCGGCTGGCGAATGGAGCCGCCGGTGTCGGTGCCGAGGGCGAAATACACTTCGCCCGCAGCTACTGCTGCAGCGGAGCCGCCGCTGGAGCCGCCTGGCACGTAATCCGTGTTCCATGGATTGTGGGTCGTATGGAACGCGGAGTTCTCGTTGGATCCGCCCATGGCGAACTCGTCCATGTTGAGCTTGCCGATGGTTACGGTTTGCGCTTCTTTCAATCTGCTTACAACCGTCGCATCGTAAATAGGGTTATAATTCGATAAGAATTTGCTCGCGCAGGTCGTTTTCAAGCCTTCGGTGACCAAATTATCTTTAATCCCGATAGGTAAACCGAACAATGGGTTACTAACGTTACCCACGCCCAACTGCTCATCCAACAGTTTGGCTGTTTGTTTTGCATTTTCTTCATCCAAAGTAAGGAATGCGCGAACTTTCCCTTCAACTTCTTGGATGCGTGTATAGGATTGATCCACGAGATCGGCGACCTTAAGCTCTTTGCCCTGAAGCTTCGCGTGGATATCTTGTAAGTTTAGATCAAACAAAGACAACGACAGGCACTCCCTTTCAAATATGGTACGTTAGATGCAGGTTTATTCGCCAATCAGTCTGTCATCTGATGTGGTCAATGGACTATTCGAGGACGGCCGGTACTTTGAACTGCCCATCTTCTTCGTCTGGCGCATTTAATAATATTTTTTCAATTGGCAGAGACGGCTGAGTTACGTCCTCACGCATAACATTCACTAAAGGCATGGCATGGCTGGTGGGAGCTACACCTTCCGTATCGAGTTCATTCAACTGTTCGGCATATTTTAAAATGGCATTCAGCTGCTCGGTAAATTGTTCCTTCTCATTGTCACTGAGATCGAGTCTAGCCAACTTTGCGACGTGCTCGACATCTGCTTTAGTAATACTCAAGTTTTCTACACCCCTTTTTTTCAGCGTTTAGTCATTCTTTTCATTATATCCCAGATATTTTGCGAACTCAATCCGGAATCCCTGTACGCTATTTAATGTGGGAATGGTAAAAACCCGGTTTTAAAGAACAAAGGTCTATATGTAAAGAACAAAATGGTGGTGATGGCACCAACGAAAAACACAGTCTCTACCAAAAGGACAGATGCCCTATTCATCTGGTAAAGACTGTGTTTGGTTTGGTAATAGCGTGTTGTATTGAAGAAAATTTATTGGATAAACCCGGTGTCCATCGCTTTCGCTTTTTCTTTTAGAGCGTAATATTTGAGTTTGGCGGCGGCCAGTGTCGTCTCGTTCTGGCGCACCTTCAGTTCGAATTTGTTCAGATCATGCTTGGCGATGACGCCCACGCTGTAGCGGAATTTCATTTTCTCGAAATCGGCTTTTACGTCATTCAGGTTGCGCTGTTCGGTAAGGACGGTTTGATAAGCATTTTTGGCGTCATTATAGGTAGTTTGGATCTTTTTCGTCAGTTCCAGCTTCGTTTGCTCGTTCTTTTGCCCGTTGATCGCCAGATTAGCGCCGAGATAACTGTCTCCGTATGTGTTTTGCGTGACGGAATATCCAGTCTCCCAGACCGCTTCATCGATATTGTTGCCGGACATTTTCATCTGGTATGAATTTTTCAGCAGGGTAATCGTGTCCGTTTCGGCGATGGGTTCAATCGTAATCGGATCGATATCCTTGATGATCAAATTCGGGTCATACGAGATCCCGATATCCGTCGAAAGCTGTACAAGACCTAAGCGATAGTTGTTTGTTAAGGTCACGATATCGTCTTTTTGCTTATTAAGAGCTTTTTTGGCTGTTTGCACATCGTCGGAGGAAGCCAGGCCCTGCTGCGCAAAGAGCGTTGCTTTAAGCAAATCTTTTTCTATTACCGCCTGGTACTGCTGCATGAAATCAAGCTGTTTCTTCTGGCCAAGCAACTGCACGTACTGTGCGATTGTTTGCAGGCGGATTCCGGCCTTCGCTTCGTCGCTTTGGAGCAGCGAGTTGCGCTGATCGGTTTCAAGCTGATGGGCGGCTGTCTTCATTTGGGCGCGCTGCGAAGAGATGATTTTGTTCATACCGCCGGCCATGGCGCCCATGCCCTGCAGCATTTGGTTCATGGCTGAATTTTGCATGATCGTCCATGCCATGTCGGTAGGATCAGTGATCGGAGGCATGCCTGGCGTGTTCGCGATCTCCGTAGGCGTATTTGGAAGATGACCGGGCGTAAAGGATGGTGAGCCCATATCGTTCATTTGCTGCTCCAGATCGCCTTTTTTACTGCCTTGAGCCGCATATTTGAGTAAGAGCAGATTGAGATTGTGCGAATCTTTGAGCGCTTTATCCAACACATAGTTTAAATCGATCGAGGAGACCGTCTCCAGCACATCGCTGTTAACATAAACATTCTGTTTCGGATCCGTATCGGTGTTGTCGGCCCAAACGAGCGCTTGCGAACTTGAAAAGAGTAACAGGGCTGCAGATAAGCTGATCAGAGATTTTTTCAAGATAATCGCATCCTTTCAATAATGGTTACGCGGTTAGATTGGTTCCTGAAGGAAGCGCGGGTTGCGCCCCAGCAGCGGCTTTTTCGGTTTTTTTCTTGGAAAACACGACAAAACGTGTCAGCAGCATGGCGATAAAGTAGGTCAATGCACCGGTCAAAATCAATGCGATGCAATCGTGACTGATGACCGACATATCGTTTCCTTTGACAAATACGTTGCGTACGCCGTCCAAGAAGTAAGTGAGCGGTAGCAAATGTCCCAGCACCTGCAGCGCTTTGGGCATAGCTTCCATCGGCCATGTGAATCCGGAAAGCATGAAGGAAGGCACCGCAATGAGCATCGCCGTCTGCGTCGCGCCAAGCTGGTTGCCGGAAAACAGACTGATCAGATAGCCGATCCCGCTGACCGCGAAGGTGAAGCAAAGAATGAGGCCGAGCCCGACAAGCAGGCTTCCCCCCAGCGGTGCTCCGAACGCGTACAATGCGATGACAAAAGCGACGGCGCTGTTAAAGAGGTTGATCAAGAAGTAAGGAGCCGTCTTCGCATAAGCGATCCGCCAAGGATTTTGCTTCCAAACCGCAAACCGCTGCCAAGTGCCCCCATCCTTCTCCCTTGTGATCGTTAAGGCGATGCCAAGAAATAATACTTGCTGTAAAATAGCGCCCATAAGACCGTAAAGCATAAAATCGCTATAGTTAAATGCGGAATTGTACATAATGCGGTAACGATAAGGAATCGGCGACAGGGTGTTCATCACTTGTTCGCTTTGAAGCCCTTGCTGCAGCTGAAGCTTTTTCATCGAATAACCCATGCTGAACGTGGTGATGACTTCGTTAGCGCCTTTGGTTGCCGAGTTTGATATCATCATGTTGCTGCCATCGATAAGCGTCAATAGAGGCAGTGTTTCACCATGCTTCAGTTTCGCTTCAAAATTAGAAGGAATGATCAGCCCTACCTTGGCTTCCCCGCTGGACAAAGCCCGCTTCACTTCTTCTTCCGAATGATACTCCTTCGTGATATGGAACGATTCGCTCTGTTCGAAGGCTTGAATGATTTGGCGGCTTAAGGGACTTTGGTCTTCGTCGATCACCACGGTGGCCATCTCGGTCACTTTATGATGCATATAGATCGATCCGAAGAGCACTGTGTACATAATCGGAACGAAGAACAAGATGAGAAAAAGCCTCCGGTCCTTCAGAATGTGCATCCATTCTTCTGATATCAGTTTGCCAATCCGAAGATCCATCTCTTTCATCACCCTTCCGTTTTACCGTTCCACTGCAGCGTCATGCCGGTTGTCGCGCTATCCGGGAGCTGCTTTAACTCCACTTTAATGCCAAAAGATCGAATGTCCGTTTCACCCGAAGTTTGGGTGGCTTTCTTGACGGCAAAGTCCGGTGCGGCAGCGACCGTCGAAACTGTGCCTTCCACTTTCTCACCTGTAGATAGAAGCGTCATGCTGATTTTGTTGCCCACTTTAAGTCCCGCTACTGCCGTTTCCGGCATGTAGAACTTCACCCATCGCGTCTCTGTCGATTCCATGGAGAACACAGGGAACCCTGATCCCACAAGCTCGCCAACTTGGGCGGATTGGGAAAGAATTAAGCCATCCGTCGGTGCAAGCAATTCCGTGTAGCTCAAATAAGTCTCTGCTTCGAGCTGTGCGGCTTTCGCTTGCTGTTCGCCGGATTGCGCGGATTTGACCGCGCCTTGCGCCTGCTTCACGGAAGCCTCCGCTGCAGCTACGTCGCCTTGCCTTACCTGCACGGTTTCACGATTCGCTTCGGCAAGCTTAAGCGCAGCTTTCGCCTGCTCCAGAAGCGCCTCCGCTCCGCGAATTTCTTCCTCGCGCGGACCCTGATTGGCCATATTGTACTGCTGTTCGGCCAGATCCTTCTTCGTCTTCGCTTCCTGATAGCTCACTTTCACTTTATCGACATCGGCTTGAGACACGAGCCCTTGTTCAAGCATCGCATTCATCCGATTCAGGTTCTGCTCGGCGATCGTATAGACATCAGTCGCAGCCTTGAACTGAATCTCGGCCTGCTTCTTCTCTTCCGGACGCGCACCGTTGTGCAGAGCGTCAACTTTGGCCTGAGCTGCACTCACGGCAGCTTGGGCCTGTGCGACTTGCTGCTCGGCGGTGTCAGCCGTCACGTTCACGCCGGCAATGCCTTGCTGCTTCTTCGCTTCCGCCGTAGCGGTCGCACCTTCCGCTTCGGCGATTTTGCCTTGCGCGAGTGATACAGCCGCTTTCGCCTGCGCGACTTTCGCTTCAATCTCGGTACTTTGCAAGCGGGCCAGCACCTGGCCTTTTTTCACCGTGTCGCCTTCTTTCACGAGAATTTCCGTGACTCTGCCGCCTACTTTAAAGCTGGCGCTAACCTCGTTCGTTTCAATATAAGCCGTCGGATGAACCTGATTGACCGGGTCCGTTTGACTGATCGCCTGCTTGGACGTTAAAAGGAAAGCACTCGTACCAATGACTACCGCCATCACCGAATAAATGATTGGTCGTATAAATCGCATGTCTACCCCTCCGTAAGAAATCAAAATATATTATTGGCTCAAGAAATTGCCGAAATAAAGCTGCAGCAGCTCAGAAATGCGCTCATTCGTTAAGGGAGCGTTTTGTTTCTCCCAATCAAAAACTAAAGCGACATATAGTTTAAACATGATAAAAGCCGTTATTTTCGGATCGCAGCTTTTCATGGTGCCGTTATGTATGGCGCGCTCAATGTGCTGGCTGATAAACTCAACTACTCCCGTTTCGATGCTCGACATCGCTTCATGAGCGACCTGGCTTCCGTATTGCTGAACTTCATGCGCTAATTGAATAAGCATTTCATGTTCTTTCCGAAACACGAGAATGCCATAAATGGCGCCGTGAATTTTCTCAAATGACGTACTGCCTTCCATAATCGCCTTCTCCGCGACGGCTTTCATTTCCGCAACCAGAGATTGCACGATTTCATGCAGAAGATCTTCTTTATTGGCAAAAAATGTATAGATCGTCGCTTTACCCACGCCGGCAATTTTGGCGATCTGATCCATCGTTGTTCCTTTATAACCGAAAAGCGCGAAAGATTTTTTAGCGGATTCCATAATCATTAATTTTTTTTGATCCATTTTGGCACCTCAGAACTGAAATACTAATTTAGTTTTATATTCGAAAGTTAATATACCACCATTTCCTGTATTTATCAATAGAAATGACAAAAAAACCCGTCATCATCAGGGGAGCCCCAATTGATATACGGGTTTATATAATCATTCCATTATATCCAAGCCTTCAGACCGACTTGTTTAATGAAGTCTTCTCGTGATTGAACGTCTTTGTTCGGCTCAATCTGAACTTCGTCCAGCGAGTCCCCGTTCATGATTCTCCGAAACAACTCCTCATTCTTCGTAGAAAGCGCATAATCGATGAGGGCCTCTTTCTCGATACGCTCCGCTTCCTGCGTGAGAAGCACTTCTTCCAGCTCGATATCGGATGCGGGTACGTAATAATGCTTGTTTTCTTTAGGAATACGTACGACGTAATCAAAAATGTTATCCGCATTTCGATCATATGCAATGATATATCCATATTGTCCAATAGGCAGATTCTGCTCTAGGCTATCGGCAATGACGATGATTTTTTCACCAAGACGAAGCATCGAAATTCCCCCTGACTATGTGTTGCTCTAAGTGGTATCATATGGTGACGGTTGCTTTCTAGTAAAGTAATAGTACTAAAAAAAATAGATTGTGTCCAATAGATGAAGCGCGATCGCATTCAAAAAGAAAACCGATCCATTGAAATCTGTTGTTCATATGGAATTCATAATTCAATCCTATAATTCTAGTAGAATTCATACTCATCTTTCTAAGGAGTTGCTGGCGATGCTCAAAAGGTCTTTAACTTTTCTTCATTATGTCGGATTAGCCGAAGGTGCTTCTTTTCTCATTCTGCTTGGCGTTGCCATGCCGCTGAAATATTTTCTCGATCTTCCGCAAGCTGTCCGGATTTTCGGTATGGCCCATGGCGTTCTGTTCGTCTTGTATCTCTTGGCACTGGGACTCGTAAAGTTAAATCACCGCTGGCCGATGAAACGAATGCTCATTGCTTTCATTGCCGCATTTCTCCCATTCGGTCCTTTTATTCTCGACGGACAACTTCGCAAGGACTTAAAATTTCTGGATTAGGCTGGAAGCTGTTATACTGATGGGAGATCCAATTTTACAGAACAAGGAGATCAACCATGAGTGGGAATAACGCCCAAAAAGCACGCCCTTCTTTGACGGAAGGCCCGATTACCAAGACTTTAATTTTATTTTCGCTCCCTATTTTACTAGGCAATGTGCTTCAAACCTTGAACGGATCTATCAACTCCATATGGATCGGCAAGTTTCTGGGAGAGGGCGCCCTAGCGGCAACATCCAATGCCAACATTATTATGTTTTTCCTCATCAGCGCTATCTTTGGATTCGCTATGGCGGCCGTCATTTTAATCGGTCAAAATCTTGGAGCCAAGAAGGTCGACGAGGCCAAGAAAGTCGTAGGCACGAGCACGGTTTTTTTCAGCATTTTATCCATTATCGTGGCACTTATCGGTCTCTTATTCTCATCAACCATTCTGGACCTAATGAACACGCCTGCTGATATTAAGGATCTTGCCATTACTTACACCCGCATTATGTTCGCCGGCGTTCCGTTCATGTTCGGTTTTAATCTGGTTATGGCATTCCTGCGCGGTTCGGGGGATGCGAAAACGCCGTTTTATTTTTTGTTATTGTCCGCCATCCTCGATGTGGTGCTCAATCCACTGCTTATTAAAGGCATGGGGCCTTTTCCGCAAATGGGAATCGCCGGTTCGGCAGTTGCTACTTTTATCGCGCAATCGATCAGCTTCGTGCTGTTAATTTTGTATTTGTATCAGAAAAAATACTTTTTGCGCATTACAAGAAGCGATACTCATTTGCTTCGAATCAATTGGACGATTATTCGTACTTTGGTTCAAAAAGGACTGCCGATGGGGCTGAATATGATCGTCGTTTCACTAAGCAACCTGATTCTCGTCCATTTGGTCAATTCCTTCGGATCGGAATCGACAGCAGCCTTCGGGGTCTCCATGCAGATCTCTAGTTATGTGCAAATGCCGGCGATGGCTATCGGCGGAGCCGTTACTTCAATGGCGGCGCAAAATATCGGTGCGGGAAAATGGGATCGCGTTACGAGGATTACATGGTCAGGCGTGAGCGTCAACATCGTCCTTACCGGCCTTCTGGTCGTATTGCTTCATTTGTTCAACCGCGAAACGGTAGGTCTCTTCCTCCCAGCTGAGGGGAAAGCCATTGATATTGGCGTACACATTAACAATCTGACGGTTTGGTCGTTTATCCTATTCGGCATCTTTAACGTTGTTGCCGGGGTTGTCCGCTCTGCCGGGGCTGTCGTATTCCCGCTTGTTGTCGCATTCATCGCCTTGTTGCTCGTTCGTATTCCTCTAGCTACGTATATAGGTCATACCATCGGGTTCGATGCGATCTGGTGGACGTTCCCGATCAGTTTCACGGTCGCAGCTACGCTGAATGTGCTGTATTACCGGTTCGGCGGCTGGAAAAAGGCTAAGATGATACCGAGTCCAGGTCGATCGTAAATATGCGAAAAAGTCTGCTAGCGCCCAAGTTCATGGGTCCGAGCAGACTTTTCTTTTTAAAAAAGTAAAATTAACCTTTGACCGCACCGGCAACCATGCCTTTGATAATGAATTTCTGCATGAACAAGAAAAACAAGATGGGTGGTGTGGTTGTGAAAACGACAGCGGTCAGCGCGTAATTCCATTCGCTCTTGTACTGGCCGAAAAACTTGTAGGAAGCGAGCTGTAAAGTTGCTTCTTTGCCGTTGAGCATAATAAGCGGCAGCAGGAAGTCATTCCATATCCACATCACATTAAGAATGGCGACCGTACTGATGACAGGTATCATGATCGGAAATACGATCTGAAAGAAGATCCGATACGAAGAGCAGCCGTCCATGGCTGCACACTCTTCAAGCTCTGCCGGGATGGATTTCACGAAGCCGTGAAACATAAAAATCGCTAGCGGACAACCGAGCCCCCAGTAAATAACGTTCAGGCCGCTTAAGCTATTGATCAAATGCAGCTCTTTGGAAAGCTTCGTCAAGGTAATCATGAACGATTGAAACGGCAGCATCATCGGTGAAATCGCGAGAAAGAACAGCAACGCGCTCAGTTTGCTTTTTGTCCGGGACAATTTATAGCCGGCCATCGATCCGAACAGCAATATGCCGAGTACACTGACTATGGTTATAAATAAAGTGTTCAAAAAGAGTTGCGGATATTTCATCAAATCCCAAACTTGTACATAATTCTCAAAGCTGAACGCCCGTGGCAGGCTGACCACATTGGTTACGACTTCCTTGTAATCCTTGAACGTATTGATCAGTACCAGGAAGAGCGGGTACAGGAATGCGCAGGTCAGCAAAATGACGATAACTTCCAGCAGCAGTAAGTTTCTTCGGACTCGGCGCGTCATGCTTCCACTTCCTTACTTTTGAAAAATTTAACCTGAAGTACTGTGATGAGCAGGATCAATACGACAAATAGCAGCGATTTTGCCGTAGCATACCCGAATCGGTTATTCACGAAAGCTTCATTGTAGATATCCATCGTAATACTCGTTGTAGCGCCTCCGGGCCCTCCGAAGGTCAATGTATAAATGATATCGAACACCTTAAGAGAGTTCGCTATTGTCAAAAAGAAAGCAACCGTCAGGGAAGGCATCAGCAAAGGAAGTGTAATCGTGAAAAACCGCTTCAGTCCGACCACGCCATCGATCGATGCGGCTTCATTCAGCTCAGAAGGAATCGATTGAAGCCCCGTAATATAAATCATCATGTAAAAGCCGACAGATTGCCATACACTGACCAACAGGATAGATATAAACGCCAGATGCTGATCCCCCAGCCAGCTCCATTGAAACAGAGACCAATGCGTAGCTTCGTGCAAAGCTTCGAAAACCCGCGTAAACACAAACTTCCAAATAAATCCGATAATGACCAGACTGATAATGTTCGGAATGAAAAAAGCCGCTCGAAGCACAGCTTTGGACTTTAAAGATTTCGTCAACAGAACAGCAAGAGTAATGGCAATGACATTCGTCAAAATAACGTTCAGAATGCCGTATAGCAAAGTAAAGAAAAGGGATTTCAAGGAGCCTGTATCCGTAGTGAATAGCTCGATAAAGTTATCGAGTCCGATAAATTTGATGTTTTTGCCTACGCCGTTCCATTTGGTCAAAGAGTAATAAAGCGACAAAAGAAACGGAATGATGGCTGCAAGCAAAATGAAGATCATTGCCGGCGTAACAAAAACGAAAAATTCCGTATAGCTTCTGGCTGTTTTATTGAAAGCTTTCATTGATCTCACTCCGGTGCTTATAAAGTAATCGTGAACCCGGACCGCCGGGCGATCCGAATTCACGATGGGAAATCAGAGGGGCAGTCGCAGCGTTTACTCAGCTGCCTTGGCTAATTTCGCCCAGGTTTTGTCGAGCTCGTCTTTGATTTGATCTCTCGTTGCCGCGCCTCCTACGTATTTCTGCAAGATTTCGCCTGCCTTTTGCTCATAACCGTCCGGCCAGTAGCCTTTGACCCAAGGATAAGTGACACCGCTTTTCACGAATTCAGACGTTGCCTTCGCGAGCTGCGCATCCGGGAAAGGAGCATCTTTGATCGTGGATATTTGTTTCGTTTCCGCAGGAACGAATTTCTTGCCGTAATCGGAAGTGGTCAGCCAGTTGAAGAACTTCAACACTTCTTTAAGGTTTTTGGAATCTTTGTTGATCCGGTAGACGATATTGGAATCGACCATGAGTCCGGCTTTGGAGCCGTCTTCGCCGACTGGGCCAGCCATGAAGCCGATGTCGAGATCCTTATTGATTTTACGAATCGATTCTTCGGCCCAAGTGCCTTGGTGCATGATCGCGGCCTTGCCCTGTGCGAACAAGTTCACCTGCGCGTTGAAATCCGTTTCAAGCGGCTTCGGATTACCATATTTCGTCGTAATGTCGAGCAAATCGAAAATATTCATCGCCGCCGGAATGTCGCTCAGCTTCTTTTTACCCGCGTTGATTTCGGCAAATGTTGCCGCATAGTCGCCGCCCATGGAGGACATGACCTGCGTAAAGGTCTGCTCCAGCACCCACCATTCTTTGTACCCATTGGAGAAAGGAATGATGCCTTTGGCTTGAAGCTTCTTCGCCGCCTCCTCCAATTGACTGTATGTTTTGGGCAGCTCGGTGATGCCCGCTTCGGCAAACAGCTTTTTATTGTAAATGAAGGAATGCGATTGAAGAATGAACGGATAGCCGAGGACTTTGCCGTCCAAGGTCACGCCTGTCTTGGCCGAGTCTGCGATGTTTTTCATAAAGTCTTCTTTAGACAAATCGTAGGCGTAGTCTTTGTATGTTTTATTCTCGTTGTAGGCGCCGGACATGAAGATATCCGGAATGTCGCCGGAATTGATGCGCGTCTTAAGAAGCGTCGGGTAATCATCCTGATGGATCGTGATGTCGATGGTTACGTTCGGATTTTGCTTATGATATTCATCGGCCAAATGATGCATGGCGTCGGTCATCTCCGGCGCATATTGCAGGATGCTCAGCGTCACCGGTTTGGTGCCGGCAGGCGAAGCTGTTGCAGCCGCTTTTTCTGTAGAACCCGCGTTAGTCGCCTCAGGTTTGGAGCCGCTTGCACAACCGGCCAGCATGGATACGGCAAGTACCGAAGTTGTGATTACGCCTAGAGATCTTTTGCTCATGTGAATGT
Organism: Paenibacillus sp. GCM10027628; assembly: GCF_042676385.1. Classification (NCBI taxonomy): domain Bacteria; kingdom Bacillati; phylum Bacillota; class Bacilli; order Caryophanales; family Paenibacillaceae; genus Paenibacillus; species Paenibacillus sp. GCM10027628. The sequence continues at coordinate 183,934 of NZ_JBHTHA010000003.1, read as the reverse complement.
TGCCTCCCTTTTTGTTTGTAAGCGTTAAGCATAGTTTCATTTAACTAGATTTCTGCTCTAGGTTCCATGCAAAATGGTGCCTTCATTAGGGTAAAAAAATGTCATGTGCGGATTGCTTTCTATATTCAAGCGGTGATACCCCGATATGCTTCTTAAACGCTTTGCTGAAATAGTTCGTATCGTTAAATCCGATAGTCTCGCTAACGGTTTGTATTTTCAGTTCGGGATCCTTCAACAGCTCCTTGGCCTTGTCCATGCGGACTTGAAGCGTATATTCATAAATGCCGCAGCCGAATTTGTGCTTGAAAAGGCGCAGCAAATGCTCTTTGCTGATAAAATGCTTTTCCGTAAAAAACGCGATGGAGATGTCTTCATAATAGTGATCGTCAATATAGTCCTTAATTTGATCGACACTAGGCTTATCTCCGGATCTACGGCCTCTGATCGCTGCTTCGAACCATTCCTCCATGAAACCGGTCAGCGCCAATTCGTAAGCTCCAAATTCCATCACCCGGTCATCGAATTCCAAAACGAATCGCTCCAGAAGCTGCGAAGGATAGGCGGAGAAGGTGCTTTCCATCGCGAGTTGTTCGGTGATGATCCGAAATTCCGTATTGCATTGCAGCATCATCTCCAAGCTGAAATAGCCGGCTCTTCTAATCTCCTCGAAAAAATTCCTGATGATGGTCCCGGCATAAACCGTGCTGCCCGTTTCCAAAGCATGCAGCAGCACATCCTTTTTCGCTATAATCGATATTCGATTGGCGGCGACCTGGGTCCGGTCTGCCTCTGCAACGCCGGATTCCAGCAAATTGGACCGCATCAACTCCATTTTGGCCGACTGATACGCGGTATCCAATTGATCCAGACGTTCCGTTGCCGCTCCGATTGCTGCCATGCACTTGGCTCCAAACGTTTCCCGCAGTCGGAACATTGCCCATTGAAGCGCTTTATCGTTCATGCGCATCGTTTGCTTCAAAGGAGACAGCACGATGATAAATTCCTGCTCTGCTCTACTGCTTTTAAAGCTGAATGGCTGTCCGGCCTCTGAAAAAAGCTCATTTAATGCGTTGGTTATCGCATAATAGCAAGCGTGCATGTCACCGCCGAATTTCTTTTGACTTACTTCGGATAAGTTCAAAATGGTCATGACGATGACTTGAAAACGGTCCTCCGGCTTCGATTCAATCAGTTGTTCCAATTCTTTGATTTTATGAAATTTGCCATTCTGGTCGATAATCGAGGCAAATATTTTTTCCTTCACGAGCGGCATCGAGATGTTCTGCAAAATCGCGCCGGTCATCCTGTTGTCCCGTTCTGCCTGCTCACGGTCAAGCTGCTCCACAGCCTTCGCTATCGCCTGATTCAGCTCCGCTTTTTTGATCGGCTTCAGCATGTAATCCAGAGCTCCGGAAGTAATAGCTCCCCTGGCGAATTCGAAATCGTCGTAACCGCTCACAACAATATACTTACCTCCCGATACTGCTTGGGCTTGCCGTAAAAACTCCACTCCACCCAGGAAAGGCATGCGCATATCGACAAAAATCAAATCGGGCTGTAAGGTTTTCAGCAGACTTAGCCCCTCTAGACCGTCCTTTGCTTCCGCCACCGTTGTAATCCGGTATTCGGCCCAAGCTCCAAGCGCACGGATTGCGCGTCTTGCAGGTTCCTCGTCATCAATAATCAGTGCTTTGTACATGCTGCCCCTCCTTTCTGACCGGCAATCCGATTTGAATATCGGTGCCTTGATTCGGCTGACTGCTTATGGTGATATGGGCGTCACCGCCATACATCAACTTGATGCGGGAATACAGATTCTTTAAGCCGATCTCTTCCTGAACCTCCAAATAATTGTCATTCATCCCTGCTCTGACTTCGTCCAAACGTTCAGCCGTCATGCCCGGACCGTCGTCAGCGACATGAAGGACCAGCCATTGTTCATCCCAATCGGCTCTGATTTCGATATAAATCGCTTCGGACATTTGCTCCAGTGCATGTTCAATCGCGTTTTCCAGCAAAATTTGTAAAGTCATTTTGGGGATCGGCACGACCATGACTTCCGAAGGTATGTCGATCGCCACCTGCAGCCGATCGCCGAATCTCGCTTTTTGCAAGATCAAATAGTTTTGAATATGTGCCAACTCATGTCCTACGCTGACGGTTTCCCCGTCTTTGATGCAATACCGGAGAGACGAAGCCAAGGCATCAACCATGAGGCGGATGGAATCGACCTCGTGAATAATTGCCTCCGTCGAAACCGCCTGCAGCGAATTATATAAAAAGTGCGGATTAATCTGCGCTTCAAGCGCCTTTAGCCGTGCATTGCGCTCGTTCAGCTTCATTTCATAGCGCTCCGCAATCAAATCGTTGATTCTGACCACCATCTGATTGAACTTTCGGGAGAGATGCGCGATTTCGTCTCTTCCTTTGAACTCATAATCCAGTTCGAAATTCCCTTCTCCCAGCTGTTCGATTCTACGCGAGAAATCTTTTAACCGCCTGGTAATCGCATTGGAAACGAAGATGACCACGATAATGGAGAACAATAAAAATCCGCTGCCCACGACTAAATTAATCCGTCTTGCGTCCGCAGCGGCTCTATTCAGCTCAGCTGTTGGCGTCAGCTTAACCAGCTTCCACTTATTTTGAGCGGAAATATTGTATTGAAGCAAGAATGAAGAATGATCCAAGCTCTGCTCCATATAACCGGCTTCCCCGCTTTGCTCGTCGACTGTCTTCAGCAAAGCATTCCACTGTGGCTCGGTTACCTCACCTTGGTTGCTATAGAAATGCTGATTCTCATGGTTAAATAGTCCGACGATTTCGCCCGATTTGTCCGTTAGATCACCGAATATACGGTTCAGCTCCCGATCATTTAGCGTAACCGAAATCACTGCCAGCGGACGTTTATCGGCGATATTGATGAGAATCCGGTGAAACACCAGAAATTGCTGCGGCTGGGCTGCAGGTTCCATACTGCGAAACTTTGGACTCCCCGCCGCTTCTTTGTACCAAGCTTCCTGCTCTGTTTGATAATCGCTTTGCTGAGATAGATTGACCGTAGAACGAGAGAGCCGGTAACTGGTGTGATTGATCGGCGTATAAACCGTAATTTCTTCGATATCCTCCCGCGAGTAGAACATGTTCTTGATCTGATTCTGAATTTGGAATTGCGCCAGATATTCGCTTGAAATAATCGAGTCCATGAACACGGAATCTTTCCGCGGTGCTAATGTAAACTCGTCTATCTTACTGATATAATTGTCGAGGTTCTGATTAACCAGCTTCATGATCTTCTGGTTGCCGGCTATGAAATTCTCCTCGTTCATCAAGGACGATTGCCGATAGGAGAGGTAAGAAAGCAAGATCACAATGAAGGCTACAATGAGCGAAAATACGACGATCAGCTTGCTGCGCAGCCGCCCGTTCAAGATGTGAAAGATCCGTTCCAAAATTCCCTCTCCTTCCTATTGTTGATTTTTTCTGCTGGAACAGAATTTTCCCCCTTAAGTCTACTCAGACTAAAAGGGGGAAAGTTCGTCATAGCATTATGGTAATTGTTTCAAAAGCGCTCGCGGTGATACGCACGCCGAATTCGTGCGCCTCCTGAGTGCCTCCCTCAACTCTAACTGTTGAGGATGCGCCTCTTAGAACGAGGCTCCACTTGCTGCCTTCTGCTGCTCCAGCAGCCGCAACCCGGATCATATTACCGCTGCGAGCCGCAGTTAGCGTAACCTCTTGCTTGGTTGTCGGATGATAAACACGAGATATGGCTTCCCGGCCGTCTTCCAGCTCAAACAGATGGTACTCGCTGAGCACCGTATAGTCGTAATCCGGCTTCTCATCCACCGTACCTAAGGCCAGTAAAGTGTTCGGACGTACGAAGAGCGGAATGCTCATGTAGTCGTGGCGCTCTTTGAACCATTTGCCGCCTTCGACCTGAGCGCCGTTCAAGAAGTTAGTCCAAGTTCCGGCCGGCAGGTAGTAAGATGCCAGACCTGTTTCATCAAAAACCGGAGCAACCATCAACGAGTCCCCGAGCATATATTGTCGATCCAGCACATCGCAGGTTGGATCGTCACCGAACTCCAGCATCATAGCGCGCATGAGCGGCAAACCTTTTAGCGAAGCCTCGACTGCGGTGCTGAACATGTAAGGCATCAGCTTGCTTTTAAGCTTCGTGAAGAAACGAAGCACATCGACGGCTTCTTCATCATATATCCACGGAACGCGGTACGAACGGCTTCCGTGCAGGCGGCTGTGGCTGGAGAGCAAGCCGAACGCGGCCCACCGCTTGTAGAGATCCGCACTGGAGGTGCTTTCGAAGCCGCCGATATCGTGGCTCCAAAATCCGAAGCCGGACAAGCCGAGCGAAAGGCCTCCGCGGAGGCTTTCTGCCATCGATTCATACGTGGCCGTGCAGTCGCCGCCCCAGTGAACCGGGAACTGCTGTCCGCCGGCCGTGGCGGAGCGGGCGAACAGGGCCGCTTCGCCTTTGCCCAGCTTTTCTTCCAGCACGTCGAAGACGACTTTGTTGTACAACTGTGTATAGTAGTTGTGCATTTTGAACGGATCCGAGCCGTCATGATAGACGACATCCGTCGGAATGCGTTCGCCGAAATCGGTCTTAAACGAGTCGACGCCCATATCGACCAGCCTTCTCAGCTTGCTCGCATACCACTCGCACGCGGCCGGATTGGTGAAGTCGACAATCCCCATACCCGGCTGCCACATATCCCACTGCCAGACGTCGCCGTTCGGTTTTAGGATCAGGTATCCGTTCTGCATGCCTTCTTCGAACATCGGAGACCGCTGTGCGATATACGGATTAATCCAGACGCAGATTTTCAGACCCTTGCTTTTCAGCCGCTGCAGCATTTTCTCCGGTTCCGGAAAAATGCGTTTATCCCATTCGAAGTCGCACCAATGGAACTCCCGCATCCAGAAACAGTCGAAATGGAAGACGTGCAGCGGCAGTTCCCGCTCCGCCATCCCGTCGATGAAGCTTGTCACTGTGGATTCGTCGTAGTTGGTCGTGAACGATGTCGTCAGCCAGAGGCCGAACGTCCATGCCGGCGGCAGCGCAGGCTTGCCGGTTAATGTCGTGTAATTGCCAAGCACTTCCTTCAGGTCGGCTCCGCCGATCAGGAAGTATTCGAGGTACTCGCCTTCTACGCTGAACTGCACCTTGGATACCTTCTCCGAAGCAACTTCGAACGAAACATTCTCAGGGTGATTGACGAATACCCCATACCCTTTATTCGTGACATAGAAAGGAATATTTTTATAAGACTGCTCGGAGTTCGTTCCTCCGTCACGGTTCCAAATATCAACGCTTTGACCGTTTTTCACAAACGAGGTAAACCGTTCGCCGAGTCCGTAAACGCTTTCTCCTACAGCCAAGTCAAGCTGATCTCGCATAAAATTGCCCTCATTATCAGAAATCACATAGCCCATGCTTTTGAAGCCGCTTGAAGTCAGCTTGCGCCCGTTGTAATCGAACTGCAGGTTCCACGGCTGATCTTTGTGGATGCTCGCGCGTAAACTGCCGCTCATTAAACTCGCTTCCTGCTTATTCTCTTGGACTTCAACCGAGAGGCTTTCATCCGTGTTGATCGTGAAGAAAGGCCCGACCTGCCGCTTCCCTTTATGATGATAAATTTGCACGCGGATTACATCTTTCAGCGGCGAAGAAAGCTTCACCTCGATGAGCGGTGTATCCAACTCGCCGGATCGGTCAACGATCGGTCTAGGCGGACCGAACAGTGTAACTGAACGATCGGTTGTATAAACGTCGTGTACCTGGACAGGACTTATAATTTGGTAGCCCTTACGGGTCATCCACTGGCCGTCGCTAAATTTCAAGGATGTCATCCCCTTATCGTATCATTTATAATAATCTTGATCTTTATCTTGATTCTTAATTAAAATAGTAATCGGTTTACAGCACATTCGTCTTGCAGAATACTGATATTTCGATATAACAATATTGATATAGGAGATCTGCTCTTATGGATTTCGAAACCTTGCATGAAGGCCGTATACATGGCGACCTTATGTTCCCGCTCAGCGTATACAAAGTGGAAAAAGAGAATGATACGTTCTTCAACTATCATTGGCATCAAGAGATTGAATGGATTTATATGACGGAGGGAAGCGCCCAATTTCATATTGGATCTGCTGTCACGGAGCTGCAGCAGGGAGAAGCGCTGCTGATTCCCAGCGGGCAGCTGCATGCCTGCTACCCAAGCGGCGATCATCCTGCTCATTTTCATGCGATCGTCTTCGACCCCTCCTTGCTCAGCAGCAGCGCCTACGATGCCATTCAAAGCAAATACATCGAACCGTGGATGGAACGGCGGTTCATACTGCCCGATAGGTTTCGTCCATCCAGTGCTTGGGAGCAGCGGCTGCTTCTGCTACTTAGGGACATCATCGAGCAATATGAGGCGAAACCGTTTGGCTTTGAGCTGAAAATTAAAGCCGCCCTTCTCTCCCTATTCGCCGAGCTGCTTCCGCATGGCGAGCCAACCTCCGACTCGCAGCGGATCTCTTCGGATTCAGCCAAAGTCGAGAGGATCAAGCCCGTCCTCCACTATATGCACGCGCAATATAAGGAACGGATTCTTATTCAGGATCTCGCATCCCTGATCTCGATGAGCGAGGGGCATTTTTGCCGTTTTTTCAAATCCATTGTGAAAAAAACGCCTATCGAATACCTCAACTTTCTACGCGTCGAAAAGGCAATGAAATATCTGGAAGACCCTAAGATCAAAATCATCGATATTGCCAGCGAGGTCGGCTTTGAGAGTCCGAGTTATTTCATCAAGACGTTCAAATCCTTGAAAAATTTAACGCCCACGGATTATCGCAAAACGTTTAATTACCAGTCCTAGCAGATCGTTTCTACTATCGGGCGTTACTACAAACGAAATTACAGAGTGTTTCAACCACCGCAGTTTCCGAGCTTAACAGGAAAAACTGGCGGTAATATTGAACGAGGGAGCCCTACAAGCAAGTTTACATGGAAATTCTACCGCTAAAACAGCCGGATTGGAGCATGGACAGCAAGATCTGTCGAATTAGCGGTACAAATTCCAGTTAATCTCACTCCCCACCTTGTAACAGCCAATATTAACGGTAGATTTTCCCGTTATTGTTGGGTGTGGACCGCCATTCGGCGGATAAGGAGCGCTACTCTAGAGCATTCGGTCAACCTCTATGGCGTGGCGGTAAAAGCTGCGCACCATTTCGTAGGCTAGCTTGGGTCTGCGATACTCGTCCACGATCCCTTTGCTGTTCTTCGTCATCGCTCGTGCCAGCAACCATCCTGTTCCCTCCGTGACCCGGCAATCACAAAATTGCCAGATGAACATCCCCGAGATGTAAGGCCGCTCCAGGAAATCTTCCAGCGCTTGGCCGACAATGTCCGCCTGGCGTTCCTCAGAGCCTTTCACGCGTGCCGGGGAGCGAAATCCGTAATAACCGTCAGCGCCAAATTCGCTTAGAATGAATGGTTTATCCGCACCGCCCGATTGATCCGCCCATGCCTTTAACCGGTCGCTCAAGTTTCCGGGCATATCTTCGGTGTACCAACCCGGATATACGTTGAAGGAGACGATATCTGCCAACTCCAAGCAAATGTCGGTAAAATGATGATGCGACGCATAACTGAGCGGACGGCTCGCATCCATACTGCGGATTTGTCTAAGCTGCCTTTCATAATGCGTTCTGCCTTCCTCCGTTTCGCTGGAACATTCGTTAAGAATCCCCCAAATGAGGATGCTGGGATGATTATAGTGCTGCTCTACCATTTCCCGGTTGCAGTTCTCACATTGCTCGGCAAAGAGAGGGTGGCGCATTTGTTCCAGCCCCAGGCCGCGCGCATGATTCTCCTCCCACACATAGATCCCCCGTTCATCGCACAAATCGAGAAAGCGCCGATCATTCGGATAGTGGGTCGTACGAACCGCGTTTGCCCCCATATCGGCGATCAAATCCAGATCGGCTGCCATCAGCTGCAGCGGGAATACCGCTCCAACGAGTGGGTGATCTTCATGTCTGCAAACCCCCTTCAGCCTGATCTCCTTGCCGTTCAAGCGAATTTGCCCGCCTTCCGTGCTGATGACGCGAAATCCGATACGTTCGATCCAATCATCTAAGGGCTCAGCGCTCTCTTGATCAAATAGCTGAGTTTCCAGCACATACAGCTGGGGAGCTTCATGCGACCACGGTGTTACCTCTGGAAAATCCAGCGTCACTGAGAGCTCAGCCGATGAATCGGCGTCTATCATGGCGATGCCAACCGTAAAATCCTTATCAGCGAGCGTAGCTTTGATTTCGATTGTTCGCCCGATCGTTGATACATTCCGAACCATCACGTTGATTGTGCCGCTCCATGCCCCTTTTTCAAATATCGGGGTAAAATGCACCCTTTCCACAAATACATCCGTGATCTCCTCCAGAACGGCCGGGCGAATGATCCCTCCATAGGTATAGTAATCGTTGGGAACATGCAGCGCTGATGCTGCGGAGAACGAATTATCGACCCTGATCGCCAGCTCATGTTCTCCTTCCGCAATATCCGCGATGACGAGGGAAAATGGCGTATATGCATTATAGTGGTGGCCTATAGGACGGCCATCCAAATAAATATCCGCCGTATGACTGATACCGTGAAATTCGAATCGAACAGGCCCCGATCTCGAAATCCTTACAATGCGCCGATACCAACCCACCCCGCGATATGTCTGAAAATCAGGATGTACATCCCAGCATCCCGGAACGGGCATCGTGTACTCGTATGTACTTGGGGGCAGCAGCCTTTCATCATCAGGCACAGTTGTGAAATCCCACATTCCCTCTAACTCGGTTTCGCGGCGAATTCGATGCGTTTGAAACAATCTGATCATAATGGATGACTCCTTTCGGCGCTCAGCTTACTAGTTCCAAAGCTTCACTCTGTCTTTCACCAACTGTGTAAATTGCTCACCCATCTTCTTCACGCCGACTTTATCCAGGTCTGCCATGAAAGCATCCCATACTTTGTCAAAATCCTCCGGTGTAGGCTGATTGAAATGAAAGTCCTTATAAGCGCTTACAACTTCAAGATGCGATCAAAACGGGAATCACGACGACCAGAATAAATGCGAGTATAATCTTGTTTTTGATGCGGATATTATTCGTTTTTTTCATAAAGGTTTGGAGCATCATTATCACCACTCGGCGCAAGAAATTTGTCGTAAAGTTAATTATAATACAGTCCCTTGCAAGAGATATACGGGAACAATTAGTGAGATTTTCATGTGTAAATTGAAAAAACTTTCCGAAGTCATGCGGGATGACCTGGAAAGTTTGGCTGTCCGGATTCAATTAAAGCTGCAAAAGATCCCTATGGATTTTAATGACGATCTTCTTGTTCGTTGTTTCCCCGTAAACAGCGCAGTTCGGCCGGTGAATATCCGATGGAAAGCAAACCACAAACATGCCCGGTTTCAAAATCACATCGGTTTCCAGCTGTTCAGCCGTTAATTCGTAAAAAGCAATGTCGTGCGAGTCGAATTTATTCGCAACCATTTGGACGTCCGGGTGCAGCTTGTAGAAGCAGAGCCGCTCTTCACCGCTAACCAGAAACTGAATATCGGTATAGACCGCATGAGATTCAGGCATCTGCTCCTGCTTGGGCCGGGTGACGAGTTCCTGAACATTGGCAAACATCAGTTCGCCATCCTCTCCTTCGAGGGGATATCGTCCGGGTTCTGCTTCGCTCAGATTGCGGGTAAGGATATACGCGATGCCTCTCTGCACTGCCGCCGGCCACAGGTTGCGCTCCTGCTCAAAATGATGAATGTCACTTATGATCATGGGGATACCCCTTTCCGTTTACATACGGTATATATTATCGCAACTGCCATCCATTTCATAGCCACCTTTAAAAATGTCCATGCACGGGCCTCAATGCCCAAGAGTTTCGCCACCATTTGCCATACATTTTATTAGTAGCCCTTTACTCAGCGAACAGGAGGTTGCCTGCGATGGAAAATGAATCGGATCGAAAGCACATATACCGTCAGCTAAGTAAGGTTACGAAGTCAGACCGATATAACCGTAATCGGCATAAAAGTTGTGTCCTATGGCTTACAGGTCTGTCCGGTTCCGGTAAAACTTCGATTTCCTTCGAGGTGGAGTGGTTGCTTTTTGAGAAAAACATCCACGCGTATGTATTGGATGGTGATAACCTGCGGCATGGGATCAATCGTGACCTTGGATTTTCCGCAATGGACAGGAGAGAAAATATCCGACGAGGCGCTGAGGTTGCCAAGCTTTTTACGGATGCCGGAATGATTACTTTACTTAGCCTGATTTCACCATACAGGGCTGATCGCGATGCGGCACGAACTTTGTTTGAAGATAAAGCGTTTGTTGAGGTTTATGTGCAATGTCCCCTAGATGTCTGCGAACAGCGCGACCCCAAGGGCCTTTATAAAAAAGCACGAACAGGAGAAATCCGCGATTTCACTGGAATCTCCGCTCCCTATGAACATCCGTTGCATCCTGAAATCGTCATACCGACGGATTGCCAAACGGTTAAAGAATCAGCCGAACAAATCATTCAATATTTGTTATCGAATCAATTACTGGAAAATTAGCGCGCTGCCTCGATCTCCCGAATTAGCGCTTTAATCGGGTGCATGCGCTGTTCCCAAGTGTGCATAAGCGCAAATTGTATTCTAGCCGTGGGGTTGCCCGGATGTTCCAAGCGATTGATAACTTTCCGAATGAACTCGGCATGTGATCCAGCCGTATCCAAGTAGGGTTCCAAAGCTCGACACTCCGGCATATCCGTTGTCACCACCGGCTTCCCCGATGCGAGGTATTCGTAAGCTTTTATCGGGTTCGTTGCCAGCGTAACGGGCGTGATTTTGAATGGAATGATGCAAACATCAAATAACCGGATGTACCCGGCCAGTTGTTCGTGAGATTTCATACCTAAATAAACCACGTTATCTTGATAAGATGAGGCTCGGAATTTTCTTTCAAATTCGGCACCGATAATGACGATCTTCACCCCGGGGATCACAGCCAGTTTACGGATAAGAATTTCATCTACCCATGGAGCCCAGGCTCCGACGTAACCAATGATTTTTTCATTGGTACTGCGGGACAAGTCGGGCATTCCATCCCCAGACAAAGGTAAATGCAGCTGCATGTCAGCATCGTAGCCGTTCCTGATCAGTTCGATCCTTCTCGCAGGATAACTGGCCGTCAAACGCAAATGCAGCCGGCCGGATGTGCAAATGATGGCATCGGACAGCTCAACCATTTCTTCCTCATGGGGAGCCGCATGGGCAAAATCGTCCACACAATCGTAAAGAATCCAATCCGGTTGATACAACTGTTTGAGGTCTCGGGCTTGTGATGCCTGGGTACACCAGACGCCTATAACAGCTCTCTTGCCTGCACGAAGCTGTGACAATTCCTCGCGTATCCAATGGTCATGCTGATGTACAAGGTATAGTCTGGGCTCTAGTTCCTCCAGCGGCCGCTGGCTTTGGGTTCGATTGCAATAGTACACGGTATGCCCGCTTCTTGCCAATTGGCTCATGATATGCTGCGGTCGTTGTTTCATCCATGACCAATCTAAAGTCGGCGGATATATGATTAGGCTCATCGCGTGCATCCTTTCACATAAATGATAACCTTCGCGAAGATAACATCATATACTATCCAGTCATGAACTTCTTTCTCTGAAGGGGAATGCCCGCATGATGCTCGCATTTGTCATAGGTTCGAAGGACCCTGCTGCTTGGAATCAAACTGTTCAATACATTAGCAAAGCATTACCGGATTGCGAGGTCATTACGTTGGATTCTTCCATAGGATCCATTGGAACCGGTTTGAATACAGCCTTAATCGATTACGAGCAGCCATTTTTCCTTACGCTCTATGCGGGCGAATGCCTCCTACCAAAGTTTCGGCATGAAATGGAGCAGTGGTTGCAGAACATCGCCGATCACGAAGCAGGGATTGTTTTGGATTCCACTGAAGACTTTCGTAACTTTCACAGGAACCATAAGTATCGTACGCCAAGAGGCCCTGTCATTTGGCGAACCGAAGCATTGCGTTCAGGGGCAACAACCGGCTTCTCGGATCTCAACAGGCTTCCTTTCGACTCTTATGTGCTGATAGAGAAGCAATACCAGTTAAGCCCGTTCTGGTCTTGGAAAATGGTGCAGACCGCCGCATGGTCTCCGCGCATCCGAGAACATTGGCCTTGGGAGAAGAAAGAGCAGGAGTGGACCTATTTGTCTCCCATCCTCCAGGCTCAGCATGCATCTCCTGTCAAAAGCAAAAATTCGGTTATTTCTGTCGTCATTTGCACTTATAACAATGCCAGTTATTTACCATGGGCGATCAACAGTGTTCGTGTTCAAACCAACCCCATCTGGGAGCTCATCATCGTTAATGACGGTTCGACAGACGAAACGCAATCCATGCTGGAATTATTGGCCGCACGCTCCAAGGATGAACGTATTTCCGTGTTAAATCTTGAGCACAATCAAGGCAAATCGGGTTGCTTGAATCGAGCGTTATCTCTGGCTTCGGGTCAGTGGCTGCTGGAATTGGATGCCGACGATTGGTTGACGCCGGATTGTCTGGAAATACTTTTAGATTCCGTCTCGGCGCCGGGAAATCCGGTATTCGTGTACGCGGATCATATAGAATGGCTCGAACGGCCGGATCGACGTCTGCTTTTTCATCAGGTGCGAATTGCACCCCAAGTGTCACACCCAGGTAAGCTGCTTGCGGATGCAATCCCGTTGGCCCCAAGGATGTACCGGATTGCAGCGCTCAAAGAAGCGGGCGGATGGACGCTGTCCGACCCTTTTTCCGGGAGATTGTATGAAGATTTATATATGCTCGCTCGCCTGCTTGAAGCCGGAACTGCTAGCCATATCTCTAAGCCTCTATATCACCGCAGATTGAGAAAGGCGAGCATGTCGCATCGGCATCAAGATGACTACGAATCATGGGTAAGCTGGTATAAGGCCGCATATCCTCCTTTTCAATGAGAACCGCCACCATTATGGGGCAAGTATGCGAACAAACTCAACATTTTGCACAAACACAGTCACTTCGCCCGTTGGAGGATAATAGCCTGATCCCGTGACTTCTATGCTAAAAAATCCATTGCCAACACTCAGCAAAGTTCCTTGAAGGAACTGACTCATCTGGAATACTTCAATCGTCCGGCCAATAAAGCCAGCCAAAGCATCAGTAAAACTCATAACATGTTCCTCCTTATACAAAGTTAGGATACGGAACCGACCTTCATTAGCGGGATAAGCGCGATAGTTCCGTTTGGTTCCAGCATTTCCACATGGTCGCTCCCTACAGCAAGCACGGTTCCTGAGACGGCACCTGCATTTGTATCAATGATGGCCGGAGATCCCGTTCTATTACCTAGGAATTGTCTGGCAGCCTCTGCTTGACCGCCGCCTGCAAGGATGCCGTTGACTTGTGAGCGAACGGCTGCAAGTTCCGTACCGAAAACCTGTTCATTTTGTATGACTCTACTCCGCAGGATAACTCCTTCTGAATCTATCCTGTTTACTTGCTGCCGAAGATCACTCACCTCTGCGGACAGCCTTCTCACTCTTTTCTTAACTGTGTGCAGCGATTCTTTGAGCTTATTGATCACTTTGGGCAACCCTTTTATGAATTCGTCATTTTCTAATACCACTGTAAACCTACCTCCTCCTCAAACTACAGACAGTGGAAAAACTAATGTACTTATATGTGAATTTTTGTAAGCAGGGAACCTGTCCCAATGAAATTGATGAAACAACCTATGCGGGGTATTTGTATTAAGGATGTGGATGATTTGGAGACTTTACCAACGTTTCAAGCGGAGTATAGGAATCGCCAAAGCTACTATGGGACTTTTCTGCACGGTGAAATCCCTCCGTTTAGCAGGGAAATCATGACCGTTCTGAAGGAGAGAGCCTACAAGGCGATTATCGTTTACCCGGAAGCCGTAGCCTGGGAGCCTCGACAACGTCCACAGCACCTGCTAAAGGAGTTTGCGGAGCGAGGATATTTATGCTTTTTCTGCGATGCTTCTTTCGGTACGACGTTCACAATAGAAGAGCAATCGCCCAATCTATTCGTCGTTAACGGTGAAGCTTATCTCCTGCCTGTTTTAAGAAGCCAGTCCGTCATTGTATTATGCAGCTGGCTATTGCAAATGGCCTGGGCGGATCTTCTGCCTCACAAAGTGCTTTGGTACGATCAACTCGATCGTCTGGAGTTTTTTTCTTTGTATGATGAACACATGCTGAAAAAGCACGAACAAGTAACGAGACAAGCGGATATTGTCACTTATACGGCAAACAGCTTATTGAAGTATGTCGGCAAGCGTGCGGATGCCGTGTTAGTGCCCAATGCGGTACGAGCCGAGGATTTCGCCCATGCCGGCGGCCCGCCTCCGGCTGATTTGGAAGCACTGTTACGTGACGGTGCTCCGGTTATCGGTTATTTTGGAGCCGTGGAAAGCTGGTTCGACTTTGAACTTATCGGGCAGGTGGCGAAGAAGCGGCCAAATTGGCGGTTCGTCATTATTGGCAATGTGAGCGGGCTTGATCTGCCTGCTTTGCCGAGCAATGTCATTTTCCTGGGAGCTAAATCTTATGGTGAAATAGCCGGCTACGGCCAATATTTTCAAGTCGGCATTATTCCGTTTAAGATCACGGAGACGACGAACGGCGTTTCGCCGGTCAAGTTTTTTGAATATGCGGCGCTCGGGATTCCGGTCGTTTCCACACCTATTCAAGAAATGAATGCCTACCAGAATGATTGGGTGCGAATTGCCGCGCATGCCAATGATTTCGAATCAGCGATTACGGATTGCCTATCTCCTTCTATTGCCTTAAAGGCTAAGCAGGAGGGCATCCTCTTTGCCCGAAAGAACCAATGGTCGGGCCGAGTCGTTGTGATGGAGAAGCTATTGGCAAGCAAGCAGTCTGCTTGGAAAGCTTATGGCAATTACAATCCTTCCGGTAAAATAGCTGCGATGACGACAACGTTTCTGGATTATAACGGGGACCATTTTTTCTCAGGCGGCGCTGAGAGATATGTCTTGGATCTTCATCAGCTATGCCGGCAAATCGGCAAGGAACTGGTGATTTATCAATACGGCAACACGCCGTGGATACGACGCATTCGCGGCGTGGATGTGATTTCGCTGGCAAGAGGCGGCCAGAATGTCCATGTTTTTTCAATCGCCACGGTCAAGACATTTAACCGCCTTTTTCAGGAGCAAGCCGCCGAGCGGGTCCTTTTCTCCATCTATTCCGCTTATTTCAACGCATGGCCATTTGCGGATCCGGTGACAAGCATCGGCATCATTCACGGGGTGTCATGGGATCATCCGCAAACGCGCTTTGAGCAGGGCGACGTCTTTTGGGAAGTAAACCGGCGGTTTATCGAAGGGGCTAAACTTTGCGGGAAAATGGTGTCCGTGGATACGAATTCAGCGAATTGGTTCCAAACCATCGACTATGCGCTGGGGCAACAAATTCAAGTAATCCCGAACTACGTGGACACGGAGCTATTCAAACCAGAGGTTGCGGGCAAAGACAACTCTGATCGAATCGTGATCTTATACCCGCGGAGGCTGTATGCGGCAAGAGGATTATATATGGTATTGGAAATTATGGATGACATCCTGGAAGCTTATCCGGATGTTGAGTTCTATTTTGCCGGTAGGGGTGATCCGGAGGATACGAAGCATGTCACTGCACAAATGGCCAAATGGCCGGGAAGAGTGTCCTGGTCCGAAATCGACCTGGAGGATATGCCCGAAGTATATCGGAAGGCGGATATTGCATTAATCCCAACCTTATACAGCGAAGGAACCAGCCTTTCCTGTCTGGAAGCGATGGCTAGCGGAAATGCCGTCATCGCTACGCGAATCGGCGGTCTGTCGGACCTGGTCATCCATGATTGGAATGGTTTATTAATTGAACCTCAAGCTCCTGCTTTGAGAACTGCCATCCTTCAATTGCTGGCTGATCCAGCCAAACTTTCCGAAATGAAGAAGAAAGCCTCCCAGGTTGCTGCGGTTTTCTCCAAAAAAAGATGGGAAAAGCATTGGTCAGAGCTCTTGCGCGAGCAGATGTCCGGCTTAGATACCAACTCGGACGGAGCGGAGCCGAGCACGCAGGGCAGGTTAGTGGAAATTTGGCTGAACGAAGTTCCAAGCGAAATGCAAGCTTTGGGTACTTTGGTGACAGGGCTATTAAAGCAAGGAGATTTGATTTATATACGCTTAAAAGAAGGTAAAGCCTTTAAATACAACAGTTTTATGCGGGTGCAGTGGTTGGGCTGGGAACAAGAAAATTTGTCAGAACCCGACGTCATATTGGCTGAACCCTCCGTACCCCAGGAAGTCATCGGAAAGCCGATAACGGCATTCTGGATGGAGGAGGGCTGAGACACTTCATGGATTTGATCATTTCAGCAGTAACTCAACGGACAGGATCCACATTGGTTCAGCGTATCTTTAATGCTAACCCGAAAACGCTGGTATGGGGTGAACAAGGTGGAATCATCACAAACTTCTTGCAGATCAAGGATTTCCTGACCCATTTTTCCCTAAACAGCGCCTTTGAAAAGCACGCATTTTTTGATGGCAGCCATAAACCGAATACGTGGACGGCTAATATGACACCTGATCTTGCCTATATAGATCAAGGCGTTATCGCTTCGATTCAGGCCATGTTCGATAAACTATACGCACAATATAGAGATGCCTATGACCGTGTCGGGTTTAAAGAAGTTCGTTACGGCCAGGAAGAAATTCTCCTGCTCCGGCAATGCTTTCAACATGCGGTAATCCTGCTCCTCGTACGTAATCCTCTGGAGGTATGGAAAAGTGAGACGGTCTACTGGTCGAATAAGGTTGAGGTATTCTGCAACGATTGGAACAGAAGGGCCCTTGAGTATGATAGCCTCCACTCTCCGGACCAAGGGATCTACCTGCTTCGGTATGAAGATATTATTAACCGCGATCCGAACGCGCTGAAGCTGCTTGGCGATCTTGCGGAGGTGTCTGGTGACACGATCGAAAGCGTGTTATCCGTCCGATTGAACAGTACCCGAAGCGAAAGAAACAAGGATGAACTGGCCTATATTAGGAAGGATGCGAAAGAGGGCATGATGCGATTCGGGTATGCTTAAGAGGTGGGGAGCAGACTCGAAAGTTCGCTAACAACAACAACAACAACAACAACAACCAGTTGACCTCCATGTGTAAAAAGAAGGGGTCGCGAGGCGATTACACGGAGATTGCGAAGTACTTAGAACAAAGGTCGTTAATAAGGTCCGCAATGACCGCAAAAGCTCGAGTATAGAAGAATGAAATGCCTAAACAGTCGGTAATGCCCTATATGTCTACAGTTCCCCCTTACCCGTCGTGGAAAGAACAAAGGTCGCTAAATAGAGAACATTTTGACGCATTTGGTGGGTAAATGACCATCAATCAGGCTTCGAACGAATAAAATTCCATAATTAGCGAAGATTGTTCGTTGTTTATGGAATTTTGTTCTTTCGAGCCCTGAAATGGCTATTTCTCCGAAATTTAGCGTCAAACTTGTTCACTAATAACGACCTTTGTTCTTTGTCAAGCGGGTGACCCGGAAGGTTACCCCTCATTTCTTTGAAAGTGGCCGAAGATTGCATGATGTGCATTCGAATCTGCGGAAGAGCGTGTCACGAGATTCTATATTCGTGCACTTTGGAACGCATTTGCGGATAAACTGACGACTGCCCGGCAGAAGCAAAGCTGCCCCAAAGTAATATGAATTACTTTGGGACAGCCCCTTTATCCTTGTTAAAACTTGGTTTGCTTCGCGCCTTCCCAATCCGCCAAAAATCTTTCGATTCCGGCGTCGGTCAACGGATGCTTGATCATAGATTCAATTACTTTGTAAGGTACTGTTGCAATATGAGAGCCGGCGAGAGCTGCTTCGATAACATGTGCGGAATGACGCACGCTGGCCGCGATAATCTCGGACTTAATGCCATGAACCTGGAAAATCTGGCTGATTTCTTTGATCAAATTCATCCCGATCTGATTGATATCGTCCAGACGTCCGATGAAAGGCGACACGTAGGTCGCTCCCGCACGAGCGGCCAGCAGCGCCTGCGTCGAGCTGAATATCAGGGTTACGTTCGTAGGTATACCCAGTTTGCTAAATACGTTGGTTGCCTTTAATCCGTCAGCCGTCATCGGAAGCTTGATCACGATGCTGGACCCCAGTTCAGCCAGCTTCTTGCCTTGCTCGACCATTTCATCGGCTTTCAAGGAAATGACTTCAGCGCTAATCGGCACTTCTCCGACGATGGAGACGATTTCCTTCACCGTCTCGAAAAAATCTCTTCCTTCTTTCGCGATCAGCGAAGGATTGGTTGTAACCCCCGCAACAACGCCAAGCTCATGTGCTTTGCGGATTTCATCTACATTGGCTGTGTCGATAAACAATTTCATTTCGCAAACCTGCCTTTTCCCCCGTCATGGGCATTATTGGAAATACTTCTGTCTGATCTGTTGTACGATAGCCTCCACTGTAAAACCATACTCGCGAATCACTTTATCGGCTTTCGCTGATGCTCCGAACTTCCGGATGCCGACAACGAAGCCTTCACCGCCTGTGATGTCTTCCCAGCCTGCCGGGTAAGCCATCTCCAGTACTACGTTGGCTTTTACATGCGGCGATAAGATCGACTGGTGCACGTCCAAAGACTGCTGTTCGAACAGCTCACGGCTTGGCATCGAGATCACACGAGCTCCAATACCATCTTGAGCCAATTGCTTCTGTACGTCAAGCGCTAAGCTGACTTCAGAGCCGGTGGCGATGAGCTGTACGTCAGGCTTAGCGCCTGCGGGGACATCCGACAACACATACGCGCCGTATTGGATATTGGCAAAAGCGAGCGTATCCGTGCCTGGCAGCACCGGCAAGTTCTGGCGCGAGAGCGCGAAGACGAACGGACCTTCCTTGGCTTGCAGCACATACTCCCAGGCTGCCGCCGTTTCGTTGGCGTCCGCCGGACGGAACAGCGTCAGATCCGGAATCATCCGTAAGGATGGGATCTGCTCGATCGGCTGGTGCGTCGGGCCGTCTTCGCCGACCGCGATGCTATCGTGCGTGAACACGTATGCGACAGGCTGCTTCATAAGAGCGGACAAGCGAATTGCGCCGCGCAGGTAGTCGCTGAATACGAGGAACGTGCCGCCGAAGGCGCGCAATCCGCCGTGCAGCAGCATGCCGTTCAGCGCAGCTCCCATCGCGAATTCGCGCACGCCGAACCAGAAGTTGCGGCCGCTGTAGTTGCCGGCGCTGAAGTTCCCGGCGTCGCCAATCATGGTCATGTTGGAGCTGGCCAGATCGGCCGAGCCGCCCACGAAGTTCGGCACACGCTTCGCCAGCGCATTAATCACTTTGCCGGATGCCGTACGTGTCGAGATAGCCCCATCTGATGGCGTATAGCGAGGTACTTCGGCATTCCATTCTGCCGGCAGCTCGCCGCGCGTCGCGAGCTCGAACTGCTTGGCAAGCTCCGGATAAGCTTGCTCATAGGCGCTCCACAGCTGCTCCCAGCTGTGTTCGGCTTCCGCGCCCTGCTGCTTAAAGCGGGCGAAGTGCTCTACCACCTCAGCCGGCACGTAGAAGTCCGGCTCCAGCGGCCAACCGAGCGCCTGCTTCGTCAGCAGCAGCTCTTCCTTGCCGAGCGGACTGCCGTGCGTGCCGCCGTGGCCGCCTTTGCCGGCTTTGTTCGGGCTGCCGTAGCCGATCGTTGTTTTGATCTCGATCAGGGTCGGGCGACCGAGGTCCGCCTTTCCTTCCGCGATCGCTGCGGAGATCGCGTCGACGTTGTTTTGCTCCTCGACGCGCAAATACTGCCAGCCGTACGATTCGAAGCGAGTCCGCACGTTTTCGGAGAACGACATGTTCAGCTCGCCATCCAGCGAGATATCGTTCGAGTCATAAAGTACGATGAGCTTGCCGAGCTTCAAATGCCCTGCAAGCGACGCAGCTTCACTGGACACGCCTTCCATCAAATCGCCGTCGCCGCAAATCGCGTACGTGTAATGATCGACGATCGAGAAGCCATCGCGATTGTACACCGAAGCCTGATGCGCTTCGGCCATCGCCATTCCTACCGCCATTGCGACGCCTTGACCGAGCGGACCTGTTGTCGCTTCGACACCCGCAGTGTGACCGTATTCGGGATGTCCCGGCGTACGGCTGCCCCACTGGCGGAATTCTTTGATGTCGTCCAGCGATACATCGTATCCGCTAAGATGCAGCAAGCTGTACAGCAGCATCGAGCCGTGACCGGCCGACAGGACGAAGCGGTCCCGGTCCGCCCATTTAGGGTTGACCGGATTATGTTTAAGATGCCGCGTCCAAAGCGCGTACGCCATCGGCGCCGCCCCCATCGGCATGCCCGGATGACCCATTGCCGCCTTTTCGACCGCATCAATTGTAAGCGTTCTAATCGTATTAATGCTCAGTTCTTCAATAGAAACCGTTGTCTGTTTCAAAACAGATCGCCTCCATCAATAAATTTGTGTTGACCCTACCTCCCCTTTATTATAAGGTTAGCCAGAGCATTCAAATAATTGATAGTTTCGATACTCGTCATAGAAGGTGTCTATATGATTAACTTTGAGCTTTATAAAGTTTTTTACCTGACAGCCAAGTCCGGCAGCTTGTCCAAAGCTGCAAAAGAGCTTTACATTACTCAACCAAGCGTCTCCCACTCGATCAAGCTGCTCGAGGACAATGTCGGACTCCAGCTGTTCGCCCGGACGTCCAAAGGCGTCGAACTGACGAAAGAAGGCGCTATTCTGTATTCCTATATCGAACAAGCGTATAATTTCATTTCTCTTGCGGAGGCGAAAATGAGCGAACTCCGCAATTTTTCCAGCGGGGAAATTAAAATCGGCGGCAGCGATTCGCTTTGCAAGCATTATCTTTTGCCGTTTTTGGAATCGTTCCACGAACAGTTCCCGCAGGTGCAAATCAATCTGGTTAACGGAACAACGCCAGAAATCGTGAAGCAGCTGAAAGAAGGCAAGATTGACATCGGCATCGTACGCACGCCTATACTTGACGATCAGCTGCTGGTACGCGAAGGCATCACCATCCAGGATTGTTTCGTCACAGGACCGAAGTACCGCGAGCTCAGCGTAAAGCCTGTGTCGCTCTCACAGCTGCTGAGCTACCCGATTATTCTGTTTTCGCGAAACAGCAGCTCGCGCAAATTTATAACTCGTTTATTCCAGGAGCATGGCCTAATCCTGGAACCCGAAATCGAGCTAGGCAGCGTCGATCTTCTCATCGAATTTGCCAAAATCGGCTTCGGCGTCTCCTTCGTCACCAAAGAATTCGTCGCCAAGGAGCTGGATGAAGGCAGCTTATTTGAAGTAAAGCTCGATGCCGCGATCCCCTCTACGAGAATCGGCATAATTACGCTAAAGAGTATGCCACTCTCCAATGCGGCTGCCGCTTTTGTGGCAGAGCTGGAGAAACCTGCCGGTTGAGGCATTTGCTAGATTACCCTTGTTAGATGATCGAGCATCATGTGAGAGATTGAAAGTAGGACTGCTGCTGTAACCAGAGCCTGCAGCTGCAAAAGTTTTCTAGAGCTAAGAGACCGCCGCCATTCGTCGGCGACACAACGCGCACCCGGGAGTCTGCTATTGGAATTTATCCAATCTCATGTATCGAATCTTGCAAAGTGTATGGATTCTGCTGGAAAATGTCCAATCACCTGCGGTCAAAATGGGCAGGAGACTTCCGTTTCATGAATTTCATTGGAGAAAATCCAACCGTAAGACCCAGAACGTGCTTAACCTTGGAAATCCATTGGATGAATTCCAATGAACCAAGCCGGTCGAGAACATGCTTCTGGCAGGGAAGTGGAGGAAAGACCTGCTTTCACTGCTTACAATGCTTACAACATTACTATCGCCTTGATTACTTTAGACTCCGGCTTTAGCCAGGGGTCTCCTGGTTATTGCATGTTCATTCTATATAACCTTCTCGTTATACTCAGGTCTTCCGCTCAACCATGTCTGATTATGGATAGGCGCCAGAATATCGAGCACCTCTCCAAGCAGCTCCTCATCGATGGACGACTTCGTCCATTCGATGTTGCGGCGGATGTTGTCAGGGTTGGCGGTACTGACAAGTATCGTCGGTATGCGCTCAGTCTCGAAGACGGTGAGCGGCAATCCTGAAACGCCGAAAAAGCGAATTTTCCCTGCCTTTTTCAGCTCATCTAGCGCGGGAAATGCCTCTTCTGCAACCTCTTCAAGCTCACCTCAACGCTAGCCAGTATCCGCTGCCTTGAGAAATCGAACTCAGCCTCGCCGTAACGCCCCGCTTTTGTTGTCAGAATGAAGCGTTCCCGGTTCATTTGGGAAATGGCTTTACCTAACACTGTCTCCGCTTTCGTTAGTCCGTAAAAGGGAGACACGTCAATCAAATTAATGCCCAGATCAACGGCTGTATGTACGGTGCGGATGCATTCCTGCTCATTCTTTTGCCTATAAAAACACAAAAAGCTCGCAAAGCGAGCTTCCGGATCATTTTCACGACTGATACGAGATTGTGTATGTATATCGGAGCAAAGGAACCTTCTTTATTGACCATATTTCAGCCCGACCCTTGTCCAGGTTGCACCATTAGGCGACTCGTTTTCCTACTTGCAAATTTTCGAGGAGATCGCCGTGCGGGTTTGAAAGTTTGCCTCATTTTCATGCTATGTTCAAAAGGGTCTTGGGGTTGACCCCGACAGCTCATAGAAAATCCATGAGATAGTCACTTATACGACTTTAAACTTTAGAATGATATTCTCCATTTTTTCCGCTTCTTGACTAAGTAAATTTGACAATGAGGATACTTCCTTAACCAAATCAGTCTGTATGATTGTTTTATCATTCACTGTTTTTACCTGGTATAAAGATTCTTGAGACACATGTGCCATCTCAGATACGGAAGCTGAAATTTCTTCGGAGCCGGCAGCCATTTGTTCTGAAACCGCTGACAGCTCTTGAATTTGGACAGCGATGCCTCTCGCGGAATGTAAGATTTTTTGAAAAGAGTCTCTGGCGTACAGAACTTTTTGATTCCCTAGTACCACTTCTTCACTTACTCGCTGCATGGCTTTTACGGTTTCCGTAGAATCGCTTCTAATTTGTTTTAATAAATCGGATATCTCCGATGCCGAAGAAGCTGATCCTTCAGCCAACTTTCTAATTTCAGATGCTACAACAGAGAACCCTTTGCCGTGCTCGCCTGCCCGCGCAGCTTCAATAGAAGCGTTTAAGGAAAGCAAGTTGGTTTGATTCGCTATCTCCATAATTGCTCCAACGATTTTTTCAATATGAGAGGACCGATCACTAAGCTGGTTGACAATGTTTAGGGAAGATTTAAGGGACGCATCAATCGTATGCATCTGCTGCTGCGCTTGTTCCATATGACCAAAACCTTCTACGGCCTCAACTTCGGTGTCCCCGGCAGATTCGGATAGCTCATTAGCGGATTCCGCTATTCTTTGCACACCTTTGGCCATTTCTTCAATGGCACGAGCCCCGTCTAATGTACTTTGTACGGAAGCCGTTGCTCCTTTTTGAATGCCTTCTACGTTCCTGGCAATTTCCTCTGTTGCGGTTGCGGTTTCTTTCGTATTGCAAGTTAATTTTTCCGAGGATTGAAATACATGCTTGGAGGCGTGGGATATATCTAAAACCATAGCCAACAGACTATCCAGCATAGCATTTAATGAGGAAGCGATCTCTCCGATTTCATCTTTCGAAGTTATAGATAGTCTTGTCGTAAGATCGCCACCACGACTTGCTAATTCCGCTATTTTTTCATTTACCGTTTTTAAAGGTTTCAGCTTAACAACGATGAAAAAAAGCATAGCGAAGAATGTGACGAATGTGATGACTAACAAAATAATTGCAAGGATTAACATGTTGCTTGCCTGTTGTCTTGCTTGAATGACTTCTTGTTCTGCCCTTGTATTCATTTTTGTCTGAAATTCGTCAATAGGGTCCATAATGATCTTCTTGTTAGCATCATAATTTTTGTCAAACATTAGCTTCCTGGCTTTGTCAAAATCTTTACTCTCAACTGCTTTCATGGCGTCATCTTCTGTTTTTATTAATGCATCCGAGTTTTGCTTTGCTTTTTCTATGAGATCCAATTCTGCCTGCGGAGCATTCAATTCCTTTAATTTCATGACAACATGATCGCGTGTCTTCGTCTCGTTAACTTCTTTCCAATAATTGTTAAAATACTCTTTTTCCCCGAATTGCACGTATCTTCTGGCCTGATTGGTCAGATAGTCTGAAGCATTAGCCAGATCTATGCCCAGCTGTTTAAATTCCGATTGTCTTTGCAAGGACAACCGTTCTTGCTTAATGTCTTTTTGAAGAAGGTACACGCTAATGCCATTCAGGACTGACAACAATAGAAAAATAACACACATTACCTTTAAGATCATTGAAATTTTCATTATCACAACCACCTTTTCAATGTTGTTACATCCATAATTCGACATTCATCGACATGACCTCCTTTTATTTTCGCTCTTGTTGTGAAGTTGATAAATCTTTGTTAATCACATTCCGGTAATCGATCTTTTTTAATACCGATAAAGACCCGTTTGTTTCGAGAACGGCATACTCCACTTCTTTCAAATCAAATATATCTTTGCTTCTGAGTCCTTGTTGTAAGGAGTCCAGGGTATATTTGCATTTCTTCATGTTATTTTCTAATAGACTGCCATTAGAAATAATAATGGTCGGCTCTCCTGAAATCCACTTTCTGGCCTTGCTGCTTTTTAGCGAGATGACTGTCAGCGCATAGCCGATACCGCTAAATATGAACAGAGACAAAAGAAAATATATAAATTGAATATGGATATTGAACGCCATATTACCGGCAATAGTCCCGAGTACGGTGGAGAGAATAAAAAAATGATAGTTACTGTGAGCAATGATTAATTTTCCGACTAAATGCATAAACATCCATAGCCACATAAAGGCGACTATGGTTCTAAGGATAATTTCAACGGTTTGCAGCATCGGCTATTATTTCTCCTTGATTCAGTGATAAATCGCCGACTCATGAGAATCATGGTCGTAAAACTCTAGAGGAACCGCAATAGAGTCATATTCCACCCGTGTATCCGAATGGTTATACTTCTCATTTACCAGATCTTTGGCCTCAAACTGGCTGCGGCAAGGTTGCTTTTGATTTTCTATCCTCCTATAGCTGCCATCGGGAAGTAGTTGACGGGCCTTCACATTATCATCGAGCAAAAGCGATAAGTATTGAATCAGAATCGACTTCTGGGGATCGTTTAAGATCGGACACATCAACTCGATTCGCCGGTCCAGATTTCTTGTCATCCAGTCGCTGCTTGAGATCCATACCTCGGGCGACCCCGCATTTTCAAAGTAAAAAACCCGGGAATGTTCCAGGAAGCGATCCACGATGCTGCGAACGGTAATATTCTCGCTTAAGCCTGGTATTCCTGGACGCAAGCAGCAGATGCCGCGGACAATCAGATCGATCCGAACACCCGCTTGAGAAGCCGCATAAAGCTGGTCGGTGAGTTCTTGATTCGCCAATGCATTCACTTTAGCGATAATTCTTGCCGGTTTACCTAATGAAGCGTTCTCCGATTCCCGCTGAAATAAGGTAAATAAACGCTGTTTCAAATGTGTCGGCGCCACGTCAAGATAGTGCCAGTTTTTGGGTATGGAAAATCCCGTTATCTTGTTGAATAAGTTTGCCACATCTTCACTTATATCCGGGTTGGAAGTGAAGAGGCCTATATCCGTAAACATTCCGGCGGATACTTCGTTGTAATTTCCTGATGCAACATGAATATAGCGTTTTAGAGAATCGGCTTCCCGGCGTACTACCAGTGTCATTTTCGCATGAATTTTGAGTCCTGCTAACCCATATACCACATGACATCCGGCCTTTTCCAACGCTCTCGCCCATTCGATATTTCTGGCTTCGTCAAAACGGGCTTTCAATTCAACGATAACGGTAACCTGTTTGCCCGCTTCTGCTGCACGGATAAGGGACCGAATAATCCGCGAGTCGCCATTAACCCGATATAAGGTCATTTTTATAGCCAAAACATCAGGATCCGCAGCCGCTTGCCCAATAAAATCCGTTACTGCTTCAAAAGATTCATACGGATGAAAGACAACAACATCCCGCTTTTGAATGACGGATAAAATAGGGGCATTATGCGAGAATTCCAAGGGATATACGGGTTCAAACCTCGGATATTTGAGATGCTCATACCCCTTCATCGAGCTTGAAAATTGCATGAAGTAACTCAAATCAACGGGTCCGCCCGTTGTAATCAGCAGATCATGATCGATTTCCAGCTCATTTTTGATTAATTCTAGCGCAATCGGATCAAACCCCTTTTCCATTTCCAAGCGAACCGGTGTCCCCCATTTTCGCTTTCTCAGCACCTTTTCCATTTCATCCAAAAGATCGTCCGAGCCATCCTCGCCCACAACCAAATCAGCATTGCGGGTTACGCGAAATGAATGGAAGGCAACGGGCGAATATAGAGTAAATAAGGTATGCATATGCGCCTTGATTAAATCTTCAAGCAAAATAAAATACCGCTTTTTACTGCCTAACATGGGGGAAGCTTCAATAAAACGAGGCAAATTAGCTGGAATTTCAACTAGAGCAACATGCGTTTCCTGATTCGAAACAACTGAAGATTGCTTTAAAACAACAGCCAAATAGATGCTTTTCGAACGAACTAAAGGAAACGGACGACTCTTATCCACAGCGAGTGGCGTTAAGACCGGGAATACCCACTGAAAATAATAGTCCTCCATCTCCTTCTGCTGATGATTCTCTAAATTGCCGTATGAAATGAAAGAAATACCTTCCTGTTCAAGCAGTTCAACGATTTGCTCATACGTTTTATACTGCTCAGTAATGAGTTCCTCTATCTGCATGATTACTTTCTCTAGTAAAGTTTCAGGAGCAAATCCGCTCCTATCCGGTTCATGATTTCCCGCTTTCAATTTATCCATGATGGCTGCAACTCTAACGCTTACAAATTCATCAAGATTGGTAGAAACAATCGATAAAAATTTGGTCCGCTCGAGCAGCGGCGTACTCTCATCTTGAGCTTCTTCAAGAACGCGCCTGTTAAATTGGAGCCAGCTTAGTTCGCGATTAATATATTTATGTTTGAAATCGGTGCTAATTTCTTTTTCTTTTTCCACGGCGCGCCTTCGCCCCTCATCATTTTTTTCTAACAAATAAAGCTCCTATTTTACGCAAAAGCTGCCATGTGGTACTGCTGCGAAAGGTAATATAACCGGAATTATTGTCGTCCTGATTTTGCATGATTCATCATCCTTTTCATAGGAAAATAGAGAAAAAAACCCGCTAGTTTTGAAAGTTAGCAGGTGATATAAGAATTCTTCCATATTCGTGAAAAGTTTATATTTGAATGGCCGACTCATTTTCTGAAGATGACGTTACCGATTTCGTCATTTGATTCAATAAACGATTGTTAACAAGCGCATTTCCGGCTTGCGTTCCAAGCGTCTGACCCAAATTGTTTCCTACGATTCCTCCGACAATGGATCCAATAACTGTCCCAACCCCGGGCAAGACCGTAGTGCCAAGTATCGCTCCATACTCGATACCTGCCATAACGCCAAAAGCTCCTGTCACATTCCCGGTCGTTTTCACTGCAAATTGTTTTCTATCCATTTGTCCGGTTGTTAAATCTCTCGTATCCTGCAATTGAGATAGCCCGCCGGAAATTAAACCTGCCCATAAAGAACCGCCCTGCAACATGTTCATCGCTCCTTGTTTATAATGTCACATTAAGATTGTGCCCCTTTGTTTAAAAAATCTTCGAATTGCGTATTGCGAACTTTTTCCAACAACTTTGGTCAGACGACCGGTTCTTCCGATTCCCTCTTGCTGTCCTTATGCAAGGATTGAAGCTGTGAAGTCGCTTCTTTCATCTGATCCTTCATATCAAGGAAAGCGCCTGCACCTTTGACCGCTAGCTTACGCGCGGCTTTTCTTCCTTTCGGTGACACAGCAAGCGCAACAGCGGCAGCCCCCAAAATAATGCCGAAAATTGATTTGTTCATTGGCAATCCCTCCATCTTGTAATGAATAAAATAATGCCAAAAAATGAAATTTTTATACTTCATGCGGCGATTAAAAAAAATCAGGAAGGAATGGAATATTTCATTTTCGGTTGTGAATAATAACCAGACAAAAATGATCCAAGTTGAAATTTCATCACGGGGAAAAGGAGAGGAAAGGATGTCTTCATTACGAAGCAAAGACAGGTTTCTCCGCGTCTTACCTGGGAGATTACGCATGGAAATCTGCGGCTTGCAGGGAAGCAAACATAGTGCTGAACTTCTTGTTCATGCCTTCTTGGCACGTAAAGGGATTTATAAAGCAGAGCCTTGTATCCTTACAGGCAGACTTCTGCTTCTTTATGATGAGAAGAAGATTACGCTGCAAGATATTTTCGGGATGATCCGAAAGGTTGAAGAGCAGATTTGCTCGCAGAGCGCCCCAGTCCAAGCTGCCTATGCTGATAGGGTTAAAGAAGAAGAAGCCAAGCAGGAAGTAGCGGCTGCAAGAGATATTGACCTTGAACTGCCAGAAGACATCAGGGTTCTTCCGCAAATGTTAAAGCAGAATACGAAACCATCTATGGAAAAAATCCCTCTCCCTTTGGCTTTAGCCTTGGGCGGACTTACGATTCTGGGAGCTAAGCAGTTATTCATGGGACGGTCGGCTTTAGCCAGAAGCCCGGCGCCATTTTACTTGTCGGCTTTGGTTTCGGTCGTAACGGGGTATCCCTTCTTAAAGCGGGGCGTTCAGAACTTCTCGGAAAAGAAACAGATCAATTCAGACCTGATTTTAGGAACCAGTGCGCTGGCTCTCGCGCTTATTCGTGAAAACCTGGTTGTACTAGCCGGGCTGAGCATTTTGCAATTCGTTAACTGGAAGAGAAGTCAGTCCCTATTGAATGCGCAGCAAGATATTGCTTTATCGCCGGAAATCCAAGCTTATAGTGAGAAGGCCGGCAAACTAGGGATGATTGCAGCCGGCGTTACTTGGGCAGTTACCCGAAATCCGCTTCGTGCCATCGCGGTACTTTTAGCTGCCAATCCGCGGCCGATGACGATACCCGCCAAATGTGCCTGGAGCCAAGCTGAAGTCGTTTCGGATGAACGAAATTACGTAGTTCCGGCCAAAGGATCGTTGTCCCAGCTTGCACGCACAAAAACGCTTTTAATTGAAGATTCTTCACTTCTTTTTGACCCTCCAGAAATTGAAGAAATCGAGTGTCTGACATCGAATGAAGATGATGCGGACAAAATCGTTTGTTATGCAGCATCTTTGATGGCAAAAAGCAGCCATCCCTGGAAAGAAGATATTTGGAATAAAGCCAAAAAGACGTGCCGTACGATTCGCACCGCATTTCATGTGGAAGAAGAGGAACAAGGCATACAAGGAAAAATCAACGATGCCCGTGTACTGCTAGGCAGTATGCAATATCTGGAGCAGCATGGCATTGATTGTACGTCATTCGAACTTAAAGCAAAAAGGCTGATCAAAAAGGGCAGCAGTGTCCTGTTTATCGGAAAACAAGGAACCAGGAGCGGCGAATGTCTGGGTCTGATCGTTCGACATTTGGAAACCGCGATCAATGAGCACGGCCTTACGGCAGCGTCCTTCGTTGAAAAAGGATGGCGCGTCCAGCTATTACATAATCGTTTGAATATTAGCAATGAAATGCTCTCCAAACACGGTATGGACTTAAGCTGGTTGCTACTTGAGCAAGGCGACATCATTGAAAAAATCGCCGTCATGCAGCAGCATGGCGAGGAAGTATTATTTGTCGCGGACACGGTCCAGAATCCGGTAAATGCCTTTTTTAAAGAAGCCGGATTACCGTCCATTTCTGTCGATGAGCTGAAAAGTATTCAGGAAAGCGCTAAGTACGCCGAGATCATCGATCAAACGGTCAACCTGCATGCTGATGTTACAAAAAAGTGGAATTTACTAGGAAGCGCTTTGGCAACGTTCGGCATGATTAGCGCGCCTGTCGTTAATTTGGCTGCGGATGCGCTGTCTCTTGTTTTTATGTCCAGATCGAAGAAAATAAGCGAAACCTTACCTCATGCACCGGCCATTTCGTATCAAACGGAAATTGCAGCTGCATCGGAAGCCACGGTATGGCACGCCCTATCTAGCGAGCAGGTCACCGGAAATTTCCACGTCAATCAAAGGCTTGGTCTGACATCGGATCAGGTTATTTCGCTTCGAAACCGTTATGGTTCTAACCTGCTCGAAAGTAAAAAGCCTACTCCATGGCTTATTTCATATTTAGGACAGTTCAAAGAATTCACAACGTTAATCCTGCTCGGCACATCCGTCCTTGCACTTTTTACAGGAGGTGTGTTCGACGGTATCGCCATGGGAAGTATTCTGCTGGCCAATGCCGCCATTGGAACAATCCAGGAACGTAAAGCCGAAAAAGTCGTCGAGACGCTGAATCAATTCCAACCACCGGCTTGCAAGGCCATCAGGGATGGGCGGGAAGCTGAAATGTCCGCGGCCGAACTCGTACCGGGAGATATCGTCTGCCTCGAAGCCGGGGATCGTGTTCCGGCTGATATCCGGCTACTGAATTCATGGAATTTACGTGTGAACGAGGCTGCCCTGACCGGTGAATCGCTGCCTGTTGAAAAAAACGAATCGTCTTTGACTGAAGATTGCCCGCTCTCCGAGCGAAGGAATATGCTTTTCATGGGAACCGATGTATGCGGAGGCAAAGGCATCGGCATTGTTGTCCATACGGGTATGCACACCGAGATGGGCCATCTCATGTCCCTCATGAAAAATCATGAAAAAGAAGTCACTCCCTTACAGGAAAAAGTAACTTCCATCAGCAAAAAGTTTATCAAAGGTGCACTAGTGGCCGGAGGGCTTGTATTCCTGACCGGTATGCTGCGCGGCATCCCGATTACGCAAATGATCTCAACTTCCATTACACTGGCGGCATCCGCTATACCGGAAGGGCTTCCTGTGACGATTACCATTGCGCTTAGCGCGGGCATTTTCCGCATGGCTAAGAAAAACGCGTTAATCAGAAAGCTTTCCTCTTTGGAAACGTTAGGTAGAACGACGATTATTTGTACGGATAAAACCGGTACTTTAACCAAAAATGAAATGACGGTTAAAGCCGTTTCAACGGTTGATCGGTTATGGAACGTTTCAGGTGACGGGTATGAACCGACAGGCACGTTTGAGGAATTCATTCCAGAGGTGGCAGCTTCGTCGGCAGCTCCATTGGAAATTCAAGATCAACATCCAGTCGGGAGTCATCCGGATTTAAAACGGCTTTTACAAATATGCGTGTTGTGTAATAACAGTAAACTTGAACAGGAAGAAGGGCGATGGTTCACGAAAGGCGATCCGACCGAAGGCGCTCTTCTTTCCTTAGCAGCCAAAACAGGCTTATGGGAAAAAGATCTGTCCCATTGGCATCGAGGACTGGAAATTCCGTTTGACTCCGGCACTGCAAAAATGAGTGTTGTTTGTAAAGACACCAAGTCTGAGCAGGATTGCTATGTATTTTCTAAAGGAGCCGTAGAAACCATTCTTCGCCATTGCAACCGATATCAAAAGAACGGGGAAATTTTCCCTTTATCGGAAGAGCAGAAACAGCTGATTTTGCAGCAGAATGATAAACTTTCTTCGGACGCGTTACGTGTTCTGGCTTTCGCCTACCGACATATCGAGGAACATGCCCAAGAAGAGGGAGTGGACGAGAAAGAACTGATTTATGTGGGAATGGCCGGGATGATGGACCCTCCTAAATCCGATGTTGCGCATAACATACGCGAGGCTTTGGAGCTTGGAGTGAGACCGGTGATGATTACCGGCGATCATCCGATTACGGCAATTGCCATCGCCAAGCAACTCGGGATTTACAACGGGACAGAGAATGTCGTTACAGGACATGAGCTTGATCGTATGACGGATGAAGAACTGGACCGGATTGTGAACCAAACATCGATTTTTGCCAGGGTTACACCGGAACATAAGCTTCGTATCGTCACGGCTTTCCAAAAACAGGGACACATTGTCGCTATGACCGGAGATGGCGTCAATGATACTCCTGCCATCAAGCAAGCCAACGTTGGGATTGCGATGGGGCGAACGGGAACGGAAGTGACGAAAGAGACGGCCGATATGGTTTTGACCGAAGATCATTTCGGCACGATAGTGGAAGGCGTCAAAGAAGGCCGAACAATCATCGGTAATATCCGTAAAGCGCTGGGCTGTTTACTGACCGGAAACCTGGCCGAGATTATTGTGACGAGCGCCGCTGTCATGGTCGGACTGCCGATTCCGCTAGTTCCGATTCAAATCCTGCTGATGAATTTGTTGACGGATGCTTTGCCTGCAATGATTCTGGCAGTAAATCCGGGAAATAAGACGAAGCAAACGAAGCGGACCGATATCGTGGATAAGGAATTGTATCAAAAAGTAGTTACCAGAGGCGTCCTTCTAGGCTTAGGATCCATCGGCTTATTTGCTGCCAGTCTTGCAGCGGGTGCGCCAGTGCCGGTTGCGCAAAGTATGGCGTTCGCGACGCTGGTCGCAGGTCAATTGATTCAAACTTTCTCTTGGCGTCAAGAAGGCTCGGAAGAAACGATGCGTGATTGGACCAAGGACCGGTTATTGCTTGGCGCGATGGGCATCTCGTGGGTAGCCTTGCTTGCTGCGTTGTATGTACCGACTTTCGCCGGATTTTTCCATACCGCTCCGCTCTCGATCGGCCATTGGGTACCTATCATCGGCGTAGCCGGATCTGTATCTCTGTTATCAAAACCGGTGCTGTCCCTTCTCTCGAGAACGCAGTCAAACAAGCTGCAGCTGCCCGCCGACGAATCCATAAGTGCTGCGGCTTAAATGTCCGCAGCGCTTGATATTTTGCAAGTTGTCACAATAAATTTCGAAAGGTGCATAACCATGATACAAAAGAACATCGATAAAATTATTGTCGGTACCGCGCTTACCGTAGCCGCCTCCGCTTTACTCCCCATCGCCAAAACGGCCCTGCAGCCGCTTGCCGCTGCCGGTATGGAGGGCGGCGCAAACTTGTTGCAACGCGCCAGATCGCTTTTTCAAATGGCCCGGGAAGAGGTTGAAGATATTGTCGCCGAAGCCCAGTTTGAAAGAATGAAACGGCAGCTCGATAAAGAAATTGGCATGCTTGATGCCGAGGAGCAGCATGATTAGTGAGGAGAATACGATCATCATGGAGCAAAATATTGATTTTCATCTTAAGGAAGCACTAGCTCATCTGGAAACGGCAATAAACCTTAGCGTAAGAAGTGTGCTTGAGAACGATGGCGCAAAGAAAGAAATCGGTTTAAAATGGGAAAAATTTCTGGGCGAATTTATTGGCCAAGTTCGAGAAAAAGGAAAGAAGTCGCGGATCAACCTGCTGGGTTGGATTACGTTTCCTCGAATCCGCTAAAAAGAAAAACGCCTCTGACGCGTCCCGGTACTTATAACCGAGATGCGATCGGAGACGATTCAAAGAGTCTACTCCAGCCCGTTGACCTCAAATTCATAAATGCGAGCTGCCGTGTCGCCGCCTTGCGTCGCCTTCAAGATTGTGAGCTTCACGTATCTTGCTTTGGTCAGCGGAATGGCGTCCTTTGTCTCGCCTGCCGTATTGCCCGTTTCTATGCATGATTGTTCCACCGATCCATCTGATTTCGCGTTTAGTGTATCACCGAAGCTGAAAAAAGAGCAAGTACGGTTGAAATCCGGGGCTGAGCGAACATGAAAAAACACCACGCACTCGATTCAGCGAAGAATCTGTGTCGCGGTGTTTTTATGCTTGCTTGATAGGCCGCCTACCTGCTAGGGGTCCAAATGTAGTTCCCATTTACGTCAATATACCCTGAATCCGGGCCCTCCCCTGCCCAACCAACATGAACATTCGCGATTCCCGCTGCGAAAGGCTCCGCCAAGTAATAGGTCGGTTTTATCTTGATCTCACCTTTTTTATTGATATAACCCCATTCCCAATCACCGATTTGAACCGCAGCCAGACCGCCTGCAAAACGATCGGTTTTATCAAAAGCGGGCTGAATGACCGGCTTCCCTTTGCTGTCAATAAATCCCCATTTGTTCCCTGAGCGTATGGCGGCGAGGCCTTCCGAGAATGGCTGAGCTTCCTCGTACTGAGCCGGAATCACCCAGTCTTCGCTTTGGTTGATATACCCCCACTTTTCTCCGACTTTAACGGGGGCTAATCCGTACCGGAAATCCAGAGCGTCGTCGTATTTTGTATCGATCACGGTTGTTCCCGATTTATCGATAAAGCCGAATTTATCGCCAATCTTCACTCTTGCGAGCCCTTCCGAAAAATCGTGCCCAAAATCAAAATGAGGAGAGATGGCGAACTCACCTTTTGCATTCAGGTAGCCATAGATATACCCGTTATCATTGTGAGACGAAACAGCGACTGACGCCAACCCCTCGTGAAATGGATTGCCGAATAAAATATCCGGCTCCATGACTACCTTGCCGGTCGTGTCAATATACTGGTGTTTCTTCACATCTTGCTTAATTAGTATGGTGACGTAGGCCAATCCCTCCGAAAAAGGCGCCGTTTCGTAGTATTGACGCGGAATGGCCAATTGTCCTGTGGCATCGATATATCCCCAGCCATTACCGTCCTGGGCTGTATCCCATACCTGCGCCAAGCCTTCGGAGAAAGGTAAAACAGACCCATATGGCGCATCCATCACCTTATGACCATGGTTGTCAGTGAAACCATACTTTCCATCCTGTTGAACGGGATAAAGTTTAGGCTCGCCAATTGTGACCGTTCGCGATCGTTCGATCCAGGTGACCTTTCTGCCACTAGCTTCCCCTACAAATCGCAGCGGAACGAAGACCGTGCCGTCCACTAAAGCTGGCGTTTGATCCAGATCAGCATTTTCCCCGTTTACAATAACCGTTTTCAGCCCTGGTGTCATTTCAACCTTTAACCCGTCGCCGGCTGCAGTTACTCTCTTCATTTGGGGATCCCAATTTACTTGCCAGCCCATCTTTTCAAAAAGTGGGCGAAAGGGCACAAGGGTGGTCCCCTTCTCAATAAACGGCTGCTGAGCAAAAGTCAGTGGCTCCCCATCCACCCGAATGGTAAGCGTAGAATCGCTGGCCTGCACCGAAACTACCCCTGTCAAATTTGCCGCTAGGGAAAGCATTAGAATAAGCGCCACCCGGTATTTTTTCAATAACATACATTCACTCCTCTGTTCCAATACTGGTCGGCACTAGTGGCCAATTTTTGTGACTTGATTTGCATAACTGTAACTGTACCTAATGCATAATCGTGAGGAAAGAATTGCGATTGGGAAGGACTTGTGGATTAGGCTGTGCAACGTAGAAGGCTGCGGGAACATTGCGTGTTGTGTTGGCTGCTAAAGCAGCGATCATTTCAATATTTTACCATGTAATGGTAACAATGTCTCTGATTCTCATGATGCCATAACCCTTGCTAAACCCAAACTTTGCAATGTGATATATGCATGAATATCTGGTTTACTTACACTTACAGGCTCGGCATTCCTCTACGGAAAAAGCGAGATGTAACGCCCATTTTGGGCGTTACATGCGCAGGCTAGCGCGAGTTCCCGCCTGTTAGGCCCGAAATGGGCCTTACAGCGGCGCAATCGCGCGCCTCAAGTGGAAAAGCGAGATGTAACGCCCATTTTGGGCGTTACAAGCGCAGGTTAGCGCGAGTTCTCACCTGTTAGGCCCGAAATGGGCCTTACAGCGGCGCAATCACGCGTCTCAAGTGGAAAAGCGAGCTGTTAACGCCCATTTTGGGCGTTACAAGCGCAGGCTAGCGCGAGTTCTCACCTGTTAGGCCCGAATTGGGCCTTACAGCGGCGCAATCACGCACCTCAAGCGGAAAAAGCGAGCTAGGGCAGTCCCAAAAAGTCAAATAGACCCAAAGGAACTGCCCTCCTACTTCCGTCAGCATATATCCATAAATATCCAAAAACCCGCATTTAACTTACAACGCGAGCTGTAAGGAATTTTTGCAATTGTTTAGCGGCGATAAACAGAAAGTTCACCTATTGACTTCGCTTCTGAATCTCGTGCATGCCAAGAATGACGGCAATCCATTCATAGCTATCGATTTCGTTCGTTTGATTCGTCAGACAATATGCGGAAGCGGAGAACCAACCATTCACTTTTTCGAATGAAGCTGTTACGCTCCCACTCTCATCGCTAATCTCATACTCGCGCGAAAATGCCTCTGATTCGATTTCATAGATGCCCCTTCCAAAGGCGTCGTACTCATATCGTTTGGACATGAAAGACATTCGGTGACGCAGGATTCCGCACTCATCCCCGGAAGGCCCGGTTACGATCCATTTGTTTGATAACATCGCAAACTTGCCGCCGTATACCTGGTTGCCGGTTCGATCGAAAACATCAAGAGCGGATCCGAACGCGCTGCGTAAATCCACCTCGCCCACTCGTTCGTTTTTCTCATTGAGGATATCCGTCTGCCCTGCGTTGAAAAAGTTGTCCCGGAAATAAAGTTGCAACCTTACCGCCTCCTTTTCTTTTGCATACGAATGGCGGAGCGGAATAGTTGCAGCTCTACTGCAGAGCCTTTTTATTCAAAGCACTGGTCGGCAATGCGTTAGAGCGGGTTCTGCCCGCCAAAAACACGCCGCCAAGAATGAGAACCAATCCGGTCAGCAGGCTCCAATGGATTTGCTCGTTCAGCATCGTATATCCCCAAATCATGGCGCTGGCCGGTATCAGATAAGTTACCATGGTGGCAAACTCAGGACTTCCTTTTTGCACGATAAAATAAAAGAGAATATACGCGATACCCGAACCAAATATGCCTAAACCCGCCAATGCGGCTATATTCGGGAGCGATGCCAGATGCGAGAAGGCGATAGGTTCCGTCAAAAAGGCAACGCTGCCGCTGCCAAGCATAGCACTGAGCAAGGTGCCGAAGGTGATCTGATACATCGACAGCCCTTTGGAAAGGCGCTTGGACAACTGAGATCCGATCGCATAACATAACGATGCCGCAACCATGCAAATAAATCCCAGGAGATCTACCGATATAAGCGAATGCGTATTTACGCCTAGCAGAATAATCAAGCCAACGATGGCAATCCCCATACCAATCCACTGCAGACGGTTTGCGACTGCTTGGAAGAATAAAATCCCTACAACCATCGTCCACAGCGGTGTCGTGGCGTTCAGGACTGAGGCCATGGTGCTCGTCAATCTGGTTTCGCTAAATCCGATGATCGCCCACGGGATAGCTGTATTAATCAAAGCCATCACCACCATCGGAATCCAGCGGATCTGTCTAAAAGCAAAAGGAATCCGCAAAACCAGCATAATGATTACGATCGCAGCCAAACCCAAGGAAGACCGGAGAAAAGCAATCGTCCACGGTCCAAAATCATGAAGCAGTATTTTTATAAAAAAATACGAGCCTCCCCAAATAAGACTAAGTAAAAATAAAGCGATAAATAGCGAGCGTGGCACGTGTATCCCTTCTTTCGACTTAATGACTCCGTGCCCAAAGCACCTCACGAAGTTCTTTTACAATGACGTCTTGATACTCCGTTCCGGCATTATACAGATCGAAACTCATTCATCACAGCCTGAACAGGTATATTCCATATTACATCAGGACACCAATCCGTGCAAAGAATCAAGCAGCGCAGATCATCCCTATATTGTTGGATCCATAATTAAATCCTATAATAAGATTGACCCTTAATAAATGGTCAGTTAATTACCATATTTAAAGACAGTTGAGCAAGGAGTCTTCCGATGTTCGATATTCTGCTTTCGGATCAAACCCATCATCCGCTATATATGCAGCTATATATGCAAATTCGTCAACATATTCGAAGCGGTGTCATTGCGAATGGCGCACGCCTGCCCTCCGTTAGGTCGTTGCAACTGCACCTCAACATCAGCAAAACACCCATTGAGACGGCGTTTCAAATGCTGTCCGCTGAGGGATATGTGGTCAGCAAGCCTCGTTCCGGGCTTTTCGCAGTGAATCCGCACGAGATTGGATCCACCTTGCAGAATGATATTGATTCCAGTCAACATTTACAGGACCTCCAACCATCCTTACGAGCGCCTCTAGCCCAAAGCTACCGCATTGATTTCAACCCTGCAGCCGTGGACAAAGACATGTTTCCCATTCGAACCTGGAGAAAAATGCTCCATGAAGTGCTGGAAAGTTTCGCCGACGACATTGGCCAATACGGCGATCCTCACGGCGAGTATGCTTTCCGTCGTATTTTGGCCGACTATCTGAGGAATTCACGGGGAGTAGTGTGTGCTCCAGAACAAATCGTTATTGGCTCAGGGATCTCCCACAGTATCTACATTCTGACCAAACTCCTTTCCGGAGTTGAACATGTGGCATTTGAGGAGCCTGGTTATGAAACGGTGCGGGAGCAATTCCTGCTTCATGGCTTTAAATTGATTCCGATCACCATTCATGATAAAGGACTTTCCCTGGAGGAATTGGAAAAAAGCAAAGCGCAGACCGTATACACCACACCCTCTCACCAATTTCCTACCGGGAGCATTATCCCCTACGCCGAACGCACCCATTTGCTCGATTGGGCCAACGCTAGAAACGCATACATTATTGAAGACGACTATGACGGCGAGTTTCGCTATATTGGCAAACCGATCCCCTCTTTGCAAAGCCTTGATCAGCATGGGAGAGTCATCTACATTGGAACGTTTTCTAAAGCTTTCACCCCCGCTTTGCGGATGAATTACATGGTTTTGCCTATGAACTTGGTGAAAAAGTTAGCAGAAATTCATCTCTCCCTGCTGAGTCCGTCACGGATCGACCAATGGGCCATGCAAGCATTTATCGAGAAAGGGCACTGGTACCGCCATATTCGAAAAATGCGTAACACGTACCGCAAAAAGCATCATCGTTTCATTCAATTGCTGCATATGCATTTTGCAGATTACATTGATATCACGGGACACAGCGCAGGTCTCCATATTCAAGTGACTGTAAAAACGCATCTCAATGCTCAAACATTGCTGAAGCTCGCCGCCAATGATGGCGTTCGCGTTTATAATTTTCAGCAAATGTGGATGAATCAGAATGAAACCGGTTATCCGAAGATTTATCTTGGATTTGCGGGAATAAGTGAGCAGGATATGGAAAGAGGGGTTTTGTTGTTGAGGAAGGCTTGGGGTGGGATTTTGGTGTGAATATTTTAAGTGAATCACACTTTGGAAATATTATGGTATCAACAAAGATGGGAATGCGATAAGAAATTTTATGATGTTCACATTAATAAAAAGTTAGCTAAAATTAGCGAAAACAAGAGGAAATATGAAGCTATTGTCGAATGTTTCCAAAAACTAATTTTAAAGAGGTGTAATATGGCAAAAATTATAACTTTTTATAATCATAAAGGCGGTGTAGCAAAGACAACAACAATTTTTAATTTTGCACACCTTCTTTCTGAAACCGGGCATAAAACACTAGTTGTAGATGCAGATCCTCAGTGTAACATTACTGAGATTCTGTTGGCTCCATTAATTGAGCAACTTGATGCAAATTTAGAACAAACCGGAGAAGAAAATCACCTTCCCGGATCTACACTACTAGAATTATTAAAACCAAGAATCGATGGTGAGATTCCAGAAATCGATCTTAAATCTGTTGAGGTAGTCGCAG
Organism: Paenibacillus sp. GCM10027628; assembly: GCF_042676385.1. Lineage (NCBI taxonomy): Bacteria > Bacillati > Bacillota > Bacilli > Caryophanales > Paenibacillaceae > Paenibacillus > Paenibacillus sp. GCM10027628. The sequence continues at coordinate 143,995 of NZ_JBHTHA010000003.1, read as the reverse complement.
TTAATGATCGATTGGATTTGATTAGAGGAGATGTATCGTTGAATAATGTTGAGGATGCACTTGCTGAAGCACATATTCAACGTTTTGCAACAAAGATACATGAAAAAAGAACTTATGTTGCAATTGGAGATTTCTTAACAAGGTTCGGAGTGGCAAACGAGTATGAATATATATTGATTGATGTAGGACCAAGTTCAGGTGCTCTTACACGAAGTTGTTTTTTAGCTTGTGATGCCTTTTATATACCTACAGCACCGGACAGGTTTAATGTACAAGCAATTGGAACACTTTCAACAATACTTGATAGATGGTTAACTGAACATAGCCAAATTGTTGAGGATTTTAGAAAAATAGGATTACCTGTAAAGCTTGGAAAACCACAATTTCTAGGAACAACGATCCAACATTTTAAATTAAATAATGGGAAACCGAAACCTGGATTTCAATTGTGGATGGATAGAATACCACATAAAATCAATAATGAATTATTCCCAGTTCTTATTAAACATTCAGTAGAAGGTCATGATCTAACATCTAATTTAGGTATTAATGAAATATCTGTTACCAATATACCAGATTTTGGAAGTTTAGCCCCTCTAATGCAAGAAGTTGGAAAAGCAGTTTTTCAAATTACTCGTGAAGATACCTCTTTAATAACTGAATCCCAGCTACCTTGGGGAGGCGGTACTTGGAAGGATGCATCAAAACGAATTAGTGATTTTAAAGAAAAATTTATTGAGATTCAACACAGGCTGGAGCGCTTATAATATGGAACATGGTGTTCAAAATTTAGAGTTCAATCTTGTAGCATTTATTGATATATTAGGTTTTTCCGCAATGGTTAAATCTGATCTTGAAGCACCAAAAGGGTCAGAAAAATATCTCGATCGTTTATACAAAATTCATAAGAAGACACTAGAGCTTAGTGCAAATGGTATTAATATTAATATTGTTCAATTCTCAGATTCAATTGTATTGGCAACTCCATATTCACCTGAATTAGTGGAAGAATTTATTCGTGTTATTTCGAGGCTTCAGTTTGATTTGTTTTGTGAGGGGATACTTACAAGAGGAGGTGTAGCACTTGGAAAACATTTCTACAATGATGGCTTTATGTATAGTTTGGGATTAATTGAAGCATATAAAATTGAATCTACAATATCACGGTATCCAAGGGTTATCCTATCACCGGATCTATTGGATCTTGTGTACCCAACTAATGAAATACCTGCTAGCCTATTAATTATTAAAGAAAACGATGGCTATTATTTTATTGATTACCTAATTCATTCAGAGAATGAAGTTTTAAGAACATATCTTGCTTCAATAATAACTCAAATAAACAAGCTAGAAAACTCTTCAATTAAAGAGAAGTACATTTGGCTTGCTGAATATATAAATTTTAAGTTTCCGCAATTAGAGCCCACATTTGCAAGATTTTCGCCTAATATTAGAACTTCAGCTTAGGGATTGCTGACGAAAATCGCCTTTTCTAAATTGATAAATAATTAGTACGTGCTAATTTTGAATAGAACCGAATCTACTACTTTAACCACTAAGGGTTAGTAGAAACAAACAACGTTGAGTGGGAAGAGAAGCAATCCAGTAATACCTAATATTATTCAATTCTATTAAATTAGACAAGAACACTTGTGCGCACTTTAATTAAAAGGTAAAATATAGATACAGTTGAATCTTGGGTGGGCGTGGTTTCCCTTCGAAAGGAGGTGAAGCCATGGAAGTAAAAGATGCAATGACGATTATGTTCCTATTTGGAATGTTTATTCTTGCTCTTTTAACATACATCAATAACAACAAGAGAAAGTAAAAACCCACCCCAAGGTTGTCCGCCGAAGGTGGGTTCTTATTGCCCTAGGACTTAGAAGGGAATAAACCATCCAAGCCAATTGTATGACCAAGTGTTCTCAGCACTTGGTCTTTATTAATATTATGATACCACATTCAAATAATTGCATCAAATCATAAAAACAACCCCCGGGAATCTAACGCCCGGGGGTTCACTTCGTTCTATTTTTCCACCCTCACCTGAACGGAACCAACTGTCTCCAGTCCTGCATGATCCGTTGCTTTGTAAGTGATCGTGTACACTCGACCGCTGCCATTGCCCGAACGCTCCGCCCGCAGGCTAAAATCGGTATCGTTCGTGCCGAATTCGGCATTCTGAATGTCCTGCACCGTATTGCCATCGCCAGAACCGTTATCCGGCTCATTGCTGGTAATCGACACTAATTCCACTTTCGCAATACCGGACGCCGAATCGTCTGCATTTATCGTTACGTGAATCGGTACCATTTTATGATTAGGCGGTCCTATGACCGGTTTATCTACAGATAGCTGCAGTTGCGGAACCGTTTTATCCAATTGCACGGCCAATGTCTTGCTTTCTTCCGTATTGCCTGCAAGATCTGTGCTCCTGTATTCGACGGTCAGCTTCCCTTCATCGGTCAGAAGGACCGGATTCGTATATGGTAGCCAGTCTCCTCCATTTACGCGGTACTCGGTCGTCGCGATTCCGGCGCCTTCATCCGTAGCCGTCAAAGTGAGCGTTGAATCCGAGGTGTACCAGCCGTTCATGCCGTTGGGTTGGTCCGGGGTTAGCGCTGCTGCCGTTACCGGAGCGACATCGTCCACGATAATGATCCAGCTGATTTGCGGATCGGAATTCGTAGCGGGTGCGGACGCAGACCGATGCACGGTAAGTTCAAGCTTCCCGTTCGTCACCTCTACATTCGAGTATCCGAGTACATCGTAAGTGTCTTTAAACACATAGCCGCTTGTCTTGGTTTCCCCGTTGATCTTGATATCGGCAATGCGGCTTCCTTTCGACCATTGATACCATGGATCATGGAGTCCGACATACACGGTATAATGACCTTTGTTCAAGTCGAAATCATAAGAAAGATCGTTGCCTGAGTTCCCTTTGAGATACCGCAGAGACGTGAACAGGTTTCCGGTTTCGTTACCGGATGCATTCGTGCTATTCCCTTTATAGCCCCATGTTTGACCTTTAGCTGGATCATACTGCTGATCAATTGTGTTTCCGTTAAGCAGCGTTTTCTGCATATAGGAGGACCAAGTTACATAATCGCTGGTTGCAGCTCCCCCGGCATGTACGAAGTAGATTGCATGTTCAGGAATCACGTTGATTTTCGCCTGGATGGTCTTGCCGCCAAATTCTGGTAATGTCCCGTTCACCGTAATCGTTCCCGGTTTTGCAAAGTCGGATGCGTTCACGGACCAGTTGACCGGGGTATTCAGGGAAGTCCCGTCTCCCATCGTTACATGAATGATGCCCGGCAGCTCCGGCAATTGCCCGACCGTAACTCTGGTTGGCAGCACGGTATCGACCGTGACTCTCCCCATTCGGTTCAGCAGCTCTAAGTTCCATTGATCGTACCATTTCAGCGTGATTTCATCGTTTTGCCCGAATTCGATCGGCAGCCAAATATATCTGGAATCCTTCAGATTGCTTTCGTTCCATCTATCCCCCATGAAAATGAATTTGCCCTTGGCGGGGTCGACGGGAATGACATAGGTGCTCTGCGAATCAAACGTCGTAGATGCTTTCGTGCCTACAGCCAGATCCCTCATCGGCTTCCAGTCGCCGAAAACTTGATCGGCCACCGTGTACAGCGCTTTGTTGGGTGCCCAGCCGGTTGCGCCGGAAGTGATCAGATAGTACTTCCCGGCATATTTAAACATGGCTGGAGCTTCACGCTGCGCACCAGGGAATACCCGGATATAATCTTTGCCATACTCAGCCTTATAGGTCGTATCGCGCGCGGCTTGCCCATCTTTATGCCAACCGACGACGTCCGTATACGAATCGTTCAATTTCGAGATATAAATCGTCATGTTCTCTTCGCTGGAATAGATCAGGTAGGCCGTTCCATCGTCATCTTTGAACAAATTCATATCCCGCGCCATGCCGGGCTGATTCGGCTGACCGTCATAGGTCGCGCCCGGAGGAACTCTGTCCATACGGTTGCTGACCTGATAGACGAAAGGCCCTGTCGGTGAATCGCTTAACGCATAGCCTGCCTCGGCCTTAGCATAGTTCGCTGTGGAAGTCGCGGAAGGACCGTCGGTATGCATCCACATGACATATTTGTGGGTTTTCTCATTGTAAATAACTTTAGGTCTTTCAATGATTCTCTGGGTACCGATATCGTTAAAAATGTCCGCTTTATCCGTTCTACCGGCATATAGTTGCGAGATGAGCGGATCGGTATCGAATTGGCCCATCGACTCGATCGCAGTTAAGGCGAGCCCTTCGTCCTGCCAATTGTACAAATCCGTGGAAGCATACACGCGCACCCCTCTCGCCGGGAGATAACCGTTCGTCTTGTCTTCACCATACCAGTAATACTTGTGGGTATGCTCATCATATAGAATTCCGCCGCCATGAGCTTGAATCGGAGCGCCATTCGTATCCAACCAAGGTGCCCCTGGGGTATAGGCACTAGTAGGGACGTAAACAGCAAGATCCGCCATAGCTTGTTTCAACTGATTGATTGCTGCGCGAACTTCATCCTGAACGGTCGCAATGTCTACGCCATTTTGCGTGACTCTGGCTACCAAAGCCTCAGCTTGAAGGATCGTCTTGTTCAATACATCCAGACTATACTTCGTATATATGCTCTTTCCGGACTCCACCTTTGCTGCCGCAATTTGCGCTTGCAAATCGGTAATCGGAATCGTTACGTGCAATCTGACAATGATATAGTTCACTAACGGATCGTTATAGTTCGTCAGCGTTCCGGACGACGGCCCCTGTATGCTGGCATTCAACTGCCCGTCGATGACATGAATATTTTTATAAACGACCTCTTTTTCAGCGCCGTAGCTGCCGATATCATAATCGCCGTTCGATACATTGCTGCCTTCCAGGATGATGTTGACGGTCCGCCCGCTCCACGGATTTTTGAAGCCGAACGTGACATCGTAATCGCCTTCCGGCAGCTCAAAATTGTAAGTCAGCGCCTTATTGCGAACTTGAGGACCATTATAATACCGTAAAGAACCGTACTTGTTCGCGGCATTGGACACGTTCGTTCCGCTTGTACTCGTGACCAGGCCCCATGATTTGCCCGTAACAGGGTCAAGCCCGTAAACCTGCTCCGTCACACTGGCAAGCAGCCCCATTTTATCGGTTCCTTCCACTGTTCGCGGAGTCGGGTCACCTGCATTCACAAAGTATAAAATGTAATCATTATCTTTTAACTGCTGCTCCGTAAAAGGGATTGCCGATGTCCCTGTGTTCCCGCTTGAATCAGCGGCCGATGCTGCTGGATGTGCAGTAAAAACAGTGGATAGAATAACTAGGGAAAGCATAAGCATTGAAAAAACTTTCGTCGTTTTGTGCATGAAACACCCTCCTTCAAGATTGGGTATGAACATCTAGGTAATCATTCATTCGACCTGCCTATGTGCAGCGGGAACTGCCATCAAGCTTCATTCCAACACCTCCTCAGGTGTTTAAAGTTATCGCATGAAAGGGCTTTCAACAACTGAAAATTACAGATCAATATGAACTTTTCCGCCTTTTTCGTATGAACTTTTGCAACAGCAGCACACACGCGGAGTGTTCAGTCCTGAGGCGCACTGCGGTGCAACGGCATTCCTTATCATTGGCACTTCAAAGTGCTTAGGCCAGTGTAATCATTTGATTCAAAGCTTCGAAAAAATGATAAAATAGGACTATATAAATAGAAAGGCGGAGAAGTTATGGTACATGCATTTACCATCGAGCCCAAGACATACAGCGCCTTCGAGAACGAGGCCGAACAAATTGAAAAATGTAAAGAATGGGGCCTGCTGTCTGAGAAAGCGACCAAAACCAAAGCGTTTTTCTACAAAGGAAACGGCATGAATCTTGCATGTGAGATCATCGGTTTCGTCGATAAAATGACCGCGGTCATTGAGCTTGAAAACAAACAACAACATTGTATCCACCCCTCCTACCTTAAGGAGATGCAGGCATCGAACTATGGCCAGAGGCCTTTGGCGTTAGCGGAAGAAACGATAGAGTCAGAAGCTGTAGTCCTTGAAACACCGCAAGAGGCCGAAGCCGCCCAGGAAGAACGCAAGGAAGCCGAAATTGAAAAACCTAAAGTCGAAGCGGCTCCCAAGGGGAACGCCAAAAAAGAAAAGGCACCTAAACTCCAGCTTCCTGAAGATAAAGTCAAAATGACTGCGACCGTAAAAGAGTTTACGACTGTACCTAATAATTTCTCCGATTCGGAAGATGAAGTGGTTATCTACGAGGCGGTTTCGATTGAGGAACCCGCAACGGAGATCGGTGCGGCTTGGTCCAGTCACAGCACCACGCTTAAAAAATTGGAGCTCGAAATCGGGGATACGATCACTTTTGAAGGTAAAATTGTAGCCAAGAAACTTACTAAGCATCCCGTTCCTTACAAAATCAACAATCCTTCGAAAATACAAAAAGGATAAATGCTGGAAGGTAAAAGTAAAGCAGAAAAAGCCGTACTGCACGCGCAGTATGGCTTTTGACTATTTATGCTCCACATTGTTTACAGCTTATTCATTAATTTGTCGCACCAGTTGATGTATAGTCGCTCATATTCAACGCCAAATTCAACAACAGAGATGCTGGAGGCGATAGGATCGTCGCTTTTAGATGGATCGAGCATTTGGTTCAGCTCGGATACTTTGTCCAAATATTCGGCCAATCTCTCCTCGTGCTGCTTCTTCATCTCCCTGATTTGCAGGATCATCTTCTCCGGCTCTACCATCCAAGAATTGTAGGCTTTCAAAAGGAAATCATCGCGGACGGTTTCCGTTCCCCCCGGCTCCAAAGTCCACAGTATTAAGTCTTGCCGTCCTTCTTCCGTGATCTCATACAATTTTCTGGCAGGGCGGTAAGTATGCTGTTCTACGCCTTGCAACCTTACTAGTCCCTCTGCTTCCATTTTAGACAATTCAGGATAAACCTGATTGCTGCCTACTTTCCAGAAAGGACCGATGCGGCTGTTCATTTGTTGCTTGATATCATAACCGCTGAGTGGTTCGCGCGCCAATAAAGTGAGAATGGCATACCGAATGGAACTCATGATAACAACTCCTTTTCGTATGACTACAAATTTGTTATAGGTTCATTTTAATCTATATTCGATTCATTAACAACCAAAATAACATAAGTTAAATTTAACCCATTATTTTGTTGACACTGATAATTTCATAGGTTAATATTGACCTATATCTAAGTTAACCTATCGAAAACAAATATTAATGAAACGGGGAAATGAAATGAAAAACTCATTGTTCATGTATGTAAAAAAACCACAGACCATACTTGCGGTGGTCGTGGCCTTGATGGCTCAGCTTATTTTTTGTGTGGTTTGGATGACGGCATACGACGGAGTACTGGATCGGGTCAATCATCTGAAAATTGCCATCGTCAATGAAGATGGCGAATTTGGAAATACTCTTGAAAAACAATTAGAAAGCGACCTGCCCTTTGAAATTACAACACCTTCTAAAGAACAAGCCATGGATGACCTTGTGCAGCGCAATGTCCATTTGATTTTGACCATCCCGGAGAAATTCGGCCAATCTTTAACAACACCAGGCATGCAGGCGAAACTATCTTATGTCATTAACGAATCCAATCCTCAGCTCACCAAAAACGTGATGCAAACCATCGTAACCAAAGTTACGAATGAATTGAGTCATAATGCTGCATTGCAAGGTACCCAAGTGGTCTTACAACAATTAAAACTTCCTTCAGACCAAGCTTCTAAAACCGCTCAAAGTATCCTTAATAAAGTGGATTCCGATGTGCAATATTTAAATCCTGTAAACGGCATGCAAAATCAAATGGTACCCATGATGCTTGTTTTAGCCTCCTATGTCGGAGCTATGCTGATGGCTATGAACATCCATCAAGTTTCGGAATCGATTGGATCTGCAATTTCCAAATGGCATCATTTTGCAATTCGTTCGCTCATTATTGTTGTTGCAGCCATTCTCATTTCCTTAGCGGGCTCTTCACTCATTGCGGCTCTGAACGGGCAGATGGAAAGTGGTTTCGTGACATTCTGGCTGTTTCACTTTTTAACTCTTTTAACTTTCATGTTTTTTGCACAAATGTTCCTTATTGTCGTCGGCATGGCGGGAATGTTTATTAATATGGCGATGCTTTCCTTGCAGCTCGTCACTTCCGGGACTATCGTATCGCGACAAATGTTAAGCGACTTTTATCAAGGGTTCGGCCAGTATTTACCTGCTACCTACGCGGTTGAAGGCATCATGAACTTACAATTTGGCGGCATCCATACAGACAAGGATGTTTGGACACTGTTGGTTACTATTCTTGGCAGTGTAAGTATTACATTGCTGGTGACCGCACTGAAAAAGCAAGAGAAGCCGAAAAAAGTATCGGAAGGTGCTCAATCAGCCGATCTTGCTGCAAGTGCAAGTTAATCTTATGAAAAAAACTTCTATCGAAGTCCTTCGAGGATGAGCGACCGCTCTTCCACCCCACAAAGTGATGTAATGCTTCGAGGCAACGTCCGAATACTTTGTGGGGACCCCAATAAGACGGTTGTTTTTATCGCCAATAAGAATTTCTCCTTCCGGTAACCTCGGAACTTATAAATTCTTATGTGGTTGGAAAAAAGCCAGTAATTAGCCTTCCGCTAGCGTACTGGCTTTTGTAGCTACGCCGGCATTAGGCAGCGTATCGATAAATGCACGCAAAGCGCTGCTGATATACGAATCTTTGCGCGTGATAAATTCCGTCTTAATATGTCTAAACGAACCCGGGATCACATGCGCCCGAATCTCGCCTTCCGCTTCTTGTCTGCGGATAACCGTTCGGGGCAGCAATGAGATCCCAAGCCCAGCCGATACGCCGCCAATAATGGCTTCAAGCGTGCCGAACTCCATGATGATGGACTGCGTCAAGCCGCGGGAAAGCAGCCACTGCTCCAGGACATCCCGATACGAACAGCCCGAACTGAACACGAGGATCGGCCGTTTGACGGCATCCTCCAGACTGGCGACCGAAGCTGCAGATGCGATTACGAGCTCTTCATCGAAGGCCGGGACGGATTGGAGATCAGGATGATCGCACTGGCACCCGATGAAGGCGCCGTCCAGTTCATAATGGAGCACTTTCTCCATCAGATATTCCGTATGCCCGGTCATCAGCGACAACCGTACATTCGGATGCCGGTCATAATACGATGCAAGCAACTTTGGCAGTCGAACCGCTGCAGCCGTCTGTGTGGAACCGATCATGAGCGGACCGCTCGGATCGCTGGAGGAAGAGAGCGCCATGGTTGCCTCGTCCAGCAGACCTACGATTTTATCGGCATATCCGAGCAGCATTTTACCGCTCGAAGAGAGCGTCATGCCCCGGTTATGGCGGAAAAAGAGGACGGTGCCCAGTTCGGACTCCAGCTGTTGAACCCTGGCGGTCACATTGGACTGAACGTAGCCCAGTTTCGAGGCGGCTCTCGTAATCGAACCCTCGCGGGCAACCATTTGAAATACGCGTAAATCTCCACTTTCCATTGAAATAAACCTCCGTCCGTTCGATTTATTAGAGGATCGATTGAAAGTTCGATTGATTGATTTGGTATCATAATTTGTGATAGATAGTATCAATTGCAATCATTATACATAAAATCAAGTCTCCGTTACAATATGAACATCACCTGTAAAAAGGAGGGCTCCAACATGAATAAACTTAAGTATACCGGTCTCATTTTATTCACGACGCTTATCATGGGTCTCGCATTTCCTGTCGGCAAAATAGGCCTGCAGTATGCGCCGCCTTTCTTTCTAATGGGTATTCGCTTCGTATTGGCTGGCGGATTGCTGGCACTCATCGTCGCCAGGAGACCCCAGCCCCGCGGTGTAAAGCAATGGCTGCAAGCGGCTGCTGTCGGCTTGTTTCAGTCCGCTGGCGTAATGGGCTGCGCCTACTACAGCATGCGCTGGATTACTTCGGGCGAATCCTCCATCATCACCTGCACGAACCCGCTGCTTGTCATCATACTCGGGACGCTGCTTACCGGAGCGACATACCGCGGACGCCAATGGTTGGGCGTTGCCGTCGGTTTCGTCGGTGTCGCCATCACCTTCGGCCTCCATATGGGCATCCAGCCGGGTACCTTCATCAGCTTCGCCGGCGCTGTCTCTTTCGCAACTGCGACCTTGCTCCTTAAGCGATGGGGCGCCTCGTTCGATATGACGGTTCTCGCCGCCTATCAGATGCTGTCCGGGGGAATCGCGCTGCTCATTTTAAGTGCGGTGACTGAGCACCCTTACTTCACCTTTAACGGCTCCTCGGTGACCATTTTGCTAATGCTGGTCGTGATGTGTTCGATCGTCCAGTTCTCGCTCTGGTTTTACCTGCTTCGCAACGGTGATCCGGCAAAAACGAGCGCATTTCTGTTTCTGGTACCGCTATTCGGCGTCCTTTCCAGTTGGCTGCTGCTCGGTGAGAAGGTCGAGTGGTTTGTCGGATTAGGCGGGGCATTCATTTGCGCAGGCATTTTCCTGGTTAATTGGGATGGGAAGGCCCGATCAAATGTAAGGATCGCCAAAGTTCCGTTATCGGATGGTTAATCCAGGGACCCGACCCTCCTGCGGACGAGGGGCTTCCGCTTCTGTAAGTGCCTTTTTGGCCCTTTCAGGCAGGCGCTCGGACAAACTCGCGCCTGTAGCGGCCAAAATGGGCGCTTCAACTCAAGTTCCTCCTGCGGACGAGGGGCTTCCGCTTCTGTAAGTGCCTTTTTGGCTCTTTCAGGCAGGCGCTCGGACAAACTCGTGCCTGTAGCGGCCAAAATGGGCGCTTCAGCTCAAGTTCCTCCTGCGGACGAGGGACTTCCGCTCCTGTAAGTGCCTTTTCGGCCCTTTCAGGCAGGCGCTCGGACAAACTCGCGCCTGTAGCGGCCAAAATGGGCGCTTCAACTCAAGTTCCTCCTGCGGAAGAGGGGCTTCCGCTTCTGTAAGTGCCTTTTTGGCTCTTTCAGGCAGGCGCTCGGACAAACTCGTGCCTGTAGCGGCCAAAATGGGCGCTTCAGCTCAAGTTCCTCCTGCGGACGAGGGACTTCCGCTCCTGTAAGTGCCTTTTTGGCCCTTTCAGGCAGGCGCTCGGACAAACTCGCGCCTGTAGCGGCCAAAATGGGCGCTTCAACTCAAGTTCCTCCTGCGGACCAGGGGCTTCCGCTTCTGTAGGTGCCTTTTTGGCCCTTTCAGGCAGGCGCTCAGCCTAACTCTTGCCTGTAGCTGTCAAAACGGGCGCCACAGGCCACACCTATGCAAGTACGCTCCAACCTAAAAAAACCAGCAAACTCAACTCAAGAGTTTGCTGGTTTCATTTCATGTTAACGATTAATCCCGATCGTCACAATTTCGCAAGAACCGACCGGTAAAGACAATCGGCCTTCAGCGTCCGCATCCACGCGTGCACCGTGTTCTTCCAGAATGGTGCTCTTGTAGAAATAGTAATGCGGTATGCTGGCGCTAAGCTTCAGCACCGCACTTTGGGAGTTCATGTTGTACCAACGCAGTAGCAGATCGCCTGTTCCTTCATTCATTTTCAGTGAAGAAAAAGCCATGTCGCCGCCTTCCCACTGGAACGGCGCATACGTCGAAGCGATACGGCCGGCATGAACACCGGTCTGACAAAGCGTCCACGGTATTTGGAACTGGTAGGCTTCCGCATAAGCGCCGGACCGTATGCCATCTCCGTTATGTGGAATCACTTCCATACGAACCGTGTGTTCCCCCAGACACTGCGCCTCCGGTGTCGGGAATAAGCCCCAGTCGCCAAGCTCGCCAACTGCACGAAGCAACGTTACCGCAATCGTATTGCGTCCGTCCTGCAGAACTTCATATTCATTCAAACCGAGGTTAGCTACGACAAGCCCAGCCCCGGCTTCACTAACATCCACGAACGCCTGCTGGTGCTGCGTATTGCTTGGATTTTCCCATTCTGCTGCCGGCTTGTTATCACGCTGCGGGATTTCAAACATCGAGTCCACACGGTGGACGTTCGCATTCAAATCCGTAGGGAACAACATCCGCAAACGATGGTCTTTCGCTTGGTTGTTGAACGAAGCTTCGATCCCTACCCCTTTGCCGCTGCGGCTCAGACTGACTACGGTGCGTATCCGCATGGGCACCATGCGCTCGGATCGCTGCGCTTTCCGGTGCGGATAGTAGATCAAATCGTGCTGCTCCTCTTCAAGCTTCTCGTCCGCTGATGCTGGAATTTCCCAGTCGTGCACGATTTCAATCGAAGCCTGATAAGGCGTATCTGTTAACACGCGGATTTGCGCAATTACCCCTTGGGTCGTGAGCGGCGTTTCGCCATCCGGTTGTTTGTACATATACTCGTTACCGATATCTCCGGTATTCTCATATACGCCGAGATCCCGATACGTACGGCCGTTCTTCATGTCAGTCAATGAGAACGAACCGTTATCCGCAATTTCGATCTTCAGCGCATCGTTCTCAAGCACTCTATCACCAGCGAGCATTGATGATGCCTCTGCCGCCCCTTCTTTCTTCACCCAGGCGTACGTCTTAAACCCTAGTGCTGGAACCTTCTCCGCTTCGAACGTCAGCTTCACTTTGCGGCACATATATGGCTGGCGGAACTTGTCGTCCGGCAAATCATATCCGAATTGCAATCCGAGATCGCCCACCGTACAAGGGATCGCGATACCTTTATCGTCCACTAGCGTACGTCCTGATAGATCCGCTGCTTTTGCAATACTGCTGGCCTCTTCAAGCGTATGGCCGTCCCGGAAGTACAAGCACAAGGCATCCGCCTCGATACTCACAACGCCGCTGCGCTCCCAACCGGATGTGTTAAAGACAACGACTGGCAGCGCATCTTTCCCCATTCCCGCAAAACCGGATGTATCGATCGCTTCGGCAATCGCGCGCGTGCTGTCTTCAACAATCGCTTCCGCCACGTGCCGGCTCTTTTCAAAGCGGGTGACCATTTCCCTGTGCACTTCGTCCACACTGCAGCCGCAAATGCTATCATGCGGATGGTTCTGCATCAGTGTTTTCCAGGCGTACGTGAACAAATGATGCGGGTATTTCTCCCCGACTTCAAGAACATGTGCGGATGCGGCCAGCGGTTCAGCCACCTTTTCCAACATCGCTTGCCCGAGCTGGTTCATCTGTTTCAAATAGACGCGCGCAGAAGCGGTGTTCACCAGCGTCGACCAGCCGTCGGTGCGTTGACTGCGAAGCTCGCCTTTCACCGTGGAAAGCTCATGCTCTAAGGAACACTGGACAGACTGCAAATAATCAACAAAATTCGAATGGATGAATACCGTATCCGGATATAGTTCACGGGCTGTTTGAATCGCATCGGGCAAATCTAACTGAACCGGTTGATGGTCGCAGCCATTCATGAAAAGCAGCTCGCCTGTCGACGCGTATTTTTCCGCATCCGCCAGCTTCCGCTCCCAGTAAGCTTTCGCTTCTTCCCGCTCCGCAGGAATTTCATTGCCGTTCGAGTACCAATTGGCAAAAAGAATGCCGAGCACCTTGGAACCATCCGGCCCTTCCCACACAAGCTCGGAGAACGAGGACTCGTAATCGCCGTCGGAAACGGTATTGTTAAAGCCCGTTGGCTTCACGCCCCTGCCGAATACGGCGTTCGTGATGCCGGATTGCTGCATCAGTTGCGGCGTTTGGCCGACAAGACCGAACGTATCGGGGAAATAGCCGACCTTCGCGATGTCGCCATATTTTTTCGCGTCTTGGTGTCCGATCTGCATGTTGCGAACATTGGCTTCGCCGCTTGTAAGGAAAGCATCCTGCAAAATATACCAGGGACCGATGATAATGCGGCCGTCTTGAATATACTTTTCCAGCTTCCCCTTTTGCTCCGGTCTGACCTGAAGATAATCCTCCAAAATAATCGTTTGCCCGTCCAAATAAAAGCTGCGGTAATTCGGATCGTTATCGAGTTTATCCAGCAAGGTATCCACCAGCTTCACGAGGCGGACATGGTGCTTCTCGTAGGGCAAATACCACTCCCGATCCCAATGCGTATGGGAAATGATATGGGCTGTTCTCTTCGTGCTCATGGCTTAACTCCTCTCAATATGGACTTCATCCGGACGGTATACGGAGATAATTTTGCCTTCGGCGTCCGCTGCAAAGAGCACCGATCGCTCTTTCTCCAGGGTGAACGCATAGGTCGCCTCGCTAACCGTATCCTTCACTTCGATATTCACGTTCCATGCAAATTCGGATACGAATACGTAAAGGAAGCCCTCTTTAAAACGTAACTTTCTTCCGTATACGCCCGCGATATCCCCGCCTTGAATCCATTGCATTCCGCGTTCACATCCTGCTGCATCGATTGCATAACGATAAAGTTCCATCATGGTATCCGTACGTTCGTTCAGCTCTACCGGCAGCGGACTCCAAATAAGTCTGCCCTTGCCAAGCGGAATATCGACAACCGCATCTCCCGCGCCCGCTTCCGAACGACCAGTCCGCACTTCTTTAACCACTTCAGCAATGCGGCGTTGTCCAAAGGAAACCGGCAGCAATGCGCCTTGCAACTGGAGCATTTCTTCCCTGCGTACATTTTGAAGCTCCGCGTCACCCAGCAGATCTACCAGCCGAGACGTTTGTTTCCAATACGCATCAAGACTAAGCGGACCCGTCGCAAGCAGAGTTGCACCTGTTTTCTGTACAATTTCCACCAGCTTATTCCAAGCATGCTCATCAATGTTATGCGCGCTTGGAAGCAAAATCAGCTTCGGCGGCTGTTCTGCGAGCACGTCCAAATGATATTCAGATGCCGCACGGAACGGCATGTTCATCTGATACGAGAGCACGCGGGTCAGCCGCGTCGTGGCATCGAACGCCATTTTCCGGTTGGAGAAATCGTTTGAATAAGGGAAAATGGCTACGATATCCTCCAGCTCACGATCCTGGAACAGGTCCCGATTTTCAGCCATAAATCGCCCGAAATCGTAAGATACATCGGCTTCCGGCTTCTCCGTACCGTCCGCGCGGAGCGCGCCGATATGCGATTCGTTCGCATTATCCATATAGAAATTAGTGTTCCAAATCCAATGAATGGCGCCTGCACCACCCGTTGCAAAGGCATATGCATATTTGCGCTCTAACAAGCTCCGCAGCTCGCTTTCCGAACGTTTGGCGCGTCCATCTGGAGTCTCCACATACATGATGCCCGTTTCTTGAATGACATTCGGCTTATTGTGGGTTTTCGCAAAAATGCCGTCCCAAACGAGATTATCATTCAACCACCACGAATGCACGGTCGTATAGTCCACGGCTTCCTCGTAAAACAAAGGAGATGGCCGCTGCGCGCCAAGCGCTTCGTCTTGACCGACGACGACAAGATGATCCGGGCTTAACTCCTTGATCGTATCGTAAAGCTCTTTCGCCCAACGATTGTGCATATCCATCGAGAACAAGCAGTAATCCAACCAGCGCGTCCCTTTCTTGGCCCGATGCATATCCTGCACGTCAAAGTTGATCTCCTCCGCCTCAGGTATAGCTGCCGCTTCAAACGTCGGAAGCTGCTCCGGCGACATATTCCAGCGCTCTTGCAGCAGTTCGATAGAACCATGACGCTGCTTGAGCCATTCGACGAATGCAGCCTTTTCAAAAGCATCCCGACTGGAACGGGGTCCATTCGAGAAGATTTGCGCCGGATCAAACATCGAAGGTTCATTGATCAAGTCCCAATCCACATGCGTGGAGCCACGGTGGCGCGACACGATGGAGCGGATGAACCGCTTCTGCGCTTCTACGCTTTGCGGGTCCAAGTAAGGGTTGACCCCCTCCCAAGTCTCCGGTGTAAAGGAGAAGAAGGTAAACGTCACCTGCAGATTGTGCTTTTTAGCTGTCAAGAAGAAGGCATCGATGGCTCTTAGCACCTCTTCAGATGCATGACCATCAACTTGCATGATATTGCGGTAAGCCGTCCAGATGCCCGTGCGAATCCAGTTAATGCCCGCTTTCGCCATCTGGGCCATATCCCGATCCCAAACATCCGCATTCGGCAAAAACAAAAATTTACGTGCGACATCGGAGGTCATGTATGTCATACCGACCACAGGAAGCGGCCGTCCGTCCTTGATGAAATAATCGCGGCCGCAAGCAACAGGGGTTCCCTCCGCGAGCAAAACAGGATCGTGGCCCCAGAAGCCTTGGCGCAGCACTCGAACTTCACCGTCCGCTGCCTCAGCCTTACAGATCACACGATATAAGCCTCGGCCAATCTCTAACGGCACCGGAATGCGTACGACATTGAATTCTTGGTTCACTTCGGACGTCAAACGTTGTGTCCAACCGGCCTGCGAACCATCTTCACGCTCAACCGTAAGATCAAATGTCCACGTTTTAACGGAAGCCCTGGCCCCAGCTCCGTTCCGTACCAAAAGCTGGGTTTGAAGGGTCAGCACCGCGTGCTCCCCAGGCTCATAGCTGGCATAGTTCGGCTTGATCCACAGCTCCGTAACCCCTATGGCGCAAAATGCCGCCCACGACATTAATGCCTGTGCCCCGCCTGCTTCCCAGAACGAGGAACTTAGTGGCACATTGACGAAAATCCATCGCGATCCCACGTATTCGCCACGTGAATTTTCCCATAGGACAACAGGAGCAGCGACCTCGCGGCCCTCCTTGCTAACTCCTTTCAAAAGCGGATAGATCTGTGTGCTCATCGTACCCGCTGCCCCCATTTGATGAGGCAAATCGCTATTGCGAGTCGTATGCGGCACCATGTTCCATGTATCGGCAACCGCAAACAAAGATTCCTGCCCATTCAGCAGCGGCACGGTTTCTAACGCCGTATAAGAACTAACAGGAGCGGCATCAACACGAAGCATTTCATGAATGAATAATTGCTGGTGATAAGCGGTCTGCTCAGCTTCCACATGCCAACCGTCCGCTTCTCTGCGCACCGGGCGCTTGAAAGCTGCGCCGCCGATACTAAGCAACCCGCCGCCACGTTTCAAGAACGCAAGAATATCCGGCCATGCGGACTTAGGGAAATAGGGAGCATGCAGATTGACAAAGCATCCTCCATCCGCGCTCCGAAGCGCTTCGCCGAGCGCATCGGCCCCTACAACGATCGCGCCTTGCGCAGCCAGTTGATCGACAGGCACTTGACCCTCAGAGCCGCCCGGAAACGCGGCATCATAAAAAACAAGGACGGGTTGACTCATAGCAGTCCTTCCTTCATCGTTTTATACACAAGCTGGGAGAACAAGCTGTTCGACCAGGCGAACCATTTTCGCGTAAAAATGGTCGGATCGTCGACATGGAAACCTTCGTGCATAAAACCGGTATTGGCATCCGTCGCCTCAAGCATCGCGATCATTGCCAGCTTCTCTTCCGCCGTGGAAGCCGTCAAACCCTGCATGGACAAGGCCATATGCCAGATATAATCGTCAGGCGTATGCGGACTGCCGATCCCTTTCGCAACTTTGCCTTCAAAATAGAAAGGGTTCTCTTTGCTTAGGGCGAACCGTCTTGTGTTCTGATAAATAGGATCATCTGCGGAAACATAACCGAGATAAGGAATCGACATGAGTCCCGGCGTACCCGCATCATCCATCAGGCAGTAATTGCCGAAGCCGTCTGTCTCATACGCATAAATCGGTCCGAACTCGGGATGACGATATATGCCATACAATTGGATGCCGTGATCGATATCCGCTTCGAGCGCTTTCAGGTCGTTCAAGAAATCCGTATCCCGGAACACCAATTCCGCGAACTCTTGCATATGGCGAAGAGCAACAACCGCGAACATATTTGCCGGGATGTTGTAATGGAAATCGCAGGCATCGTCACTGGAACGGAAGCCCGACCAAACCATACCCGTGTAGTTCACCGGCATCCCCATGCCATTATTGCGCAGCGAGTCCGTCGGAATGCCGTTATTGCGCGTGAAACGATACGGTGAAAACTCAAAGTGACGCTGCTCCGTTTTAAACAGCTCGTAAATCTTGTACATCGCAGCTTTAAATCCGGCATCGAAAATATCCGTAAGCTCCGTTTCCTTCCAGTACGCATAGGCTAGACGCATCGAGAAGCATAGCGAATCGAGCTCGAATTTGCGCTCCCATACCCATGGCGACATGTCCGTCACGTCCGCTTTATTCCAATGCCAGTCGTTCGCCGATTCATTAAACGCATTGGCATACGGATCGATATGAATATATTGAATATGCCGCTTAATCAACCCGCCTATAATACGCTGCAGATCCGGATCGTTCTTCGCAAACGGTACGTAATGAATCACTTGTTCGACAGAGTCGCGCAGCCATGACGCGGGGATATCCCCGGTGATGACGAACGTAGTTCCATCCTCCATCAATTTGGTTGTCGTCTCTAACGTGTTGGGGAAGCAGTTTTTAAACAGTTGCAAAAGCTTGGGACGATGCACCAGCTTCTCTTCCGCTTCCGCCAGCACTTCCTGGATGGCCTTCGGCAGTTCCAGCTTCGGCATCGGAATTTTCGGCAATCTGAATTGTTCCATGATAAGTCCTCCATTAAAGAGAATGTGATGAGTTATTCTTTCACTGCACCGATGGTCAAACCTTGAATAAAGTAGCGCTGGAAGAACGGATATGCAAAAATAATCGGCCCCGTTGCAAGGACAACCATGGCCATCCGTGACGTATCTTGCGGAAGCGATTGCAGTAAGCCCACGCCAATGGACGGATTGCTCGTATTTTGAAGCAAGAACTGCATGCTGTTCTCAATCCGCATCAGCATCGATTGCAGCGGAACGAGATTTGGCGTATCGATATAAAGCAGCGCATTAAACCAGTCGTTCCAGTACCCGAGCGTACTAAATAAGCCAATGGTCGCCAGCCCCGGAAGGGAGAGCGGCAGCACCAGTTTGACGAAAATGCCGAATTCGCCGGCCCCGTCAATTTTCCCCGATTCAATGATCGCGTCAGGAACGGATGTGCTGAAAAACGTACGCATAATCATCATGTAAAACGCATTTCCCGCCAGCGGCAAAATCAGAGCCCACAGCGAGTCTTTAAGTCCCATCAATTGTGTAACAACAATATAGGTCGGTACGAGTCCACCGTTAAACAGCATCGTAAAGAAAGCAAAAAAACCGAAAAAATTGCGGAATTTAAAGCTCTTGCGTGAAATGGCATAGGCAAACGTAGCCGTTAGAATTAAGCTTACAAGCGTGCCCACCACGGTGACCAAAATCGTTACCCCATAAGAGAGGAGAAGCTGATCCCCCGCTTTAAAAAGATATTTGTAGGCTTCCAGACTCCATTTCTCGGGAAATATTCGATACCCGTTCGCGCTTAATGTTTTCTCATCTGTAAAAGAAATGATCGTTACAAACAGAAATGGAAAAACACAGGCGAAAGCGAATATTCCGGCAACAAGGTTAAAAAGGATATTCAATACTGGCGGCAATCTATGAAAATCACGGTTTTTGATCGGTTTAGCAATCATGTGATGTCCTCCTTTCCGTGAATGTGTTTAAAACAGCGCATTATCTTTATCAAATTTTCTTACGATATAGTTCGAGGTCATAACCAGAATAAAACCGATCACGGATTGATACAGGCCCGCTGCCGTGCTCATCCCGATCTCGCCTGTGGATTTAAGCCCGCGGTAAACATACGTATCAATTACATTCGTTACCGAGTACAGCGTTCCGGAATCTCTAGGCACCTGCAAGAATAGCCCGAAGTCAGCGTAGAAAATACGTCCGATCGCCAACAGGGTCAGAATCGTCATTAACGGTTTCAACATCGGGAACGTGATGTGCTTGATTTGCTGCCATTTGCTGGCGCCATCGATCATCGCAGCTTCATAGAGCGATTTATCAATCCCCATAATCGCCGCCAAATAAACGACGCTGCTATAACCAACGGATTTCCATAGGTAAACAACGATGATAATAAGCGGCCAGTAGGTTTTATCGTTATACCAACGGATCGGATCGACGCCGAACCAGGAGAGAATATGATTAAGCATCCCTTTATCGAAGCTGAGAAAACTGAAGACGAAGTAGCCTACGATGACCCAGGATAAAAAGTAAGGCAGGAACATGCCCGTTTGGTACACCTTGGCCAGCTTCTTGTTGGCTATTTCGGACAACACTATGGCTAACGCAACAGATAGTACTAACCCTGCAACGATAAATACGATATTGTAAAGCAGCGTATTGCGCGTAATGATATACGCATCATTGGTGCTGAAAAGAAATTTGAAATTTTGCAATCCTACCCATTTGCTTTCTACAATGCTCGCCCAAAAACCGTCCCGGCTATAGCGGTATTGCTTGAATGCAACCACCATTCCGGCCATCGGCAAATAAGAGAAGAACAGGAACCAAAGCGTTGCCGGCAAAGCCATCAGCAGCAGCACTCTACTTTGTTTAACATCCTTGAAAAATGCTCCTATTCTTGTCATAAAATCACCTCTCCTCGTTAGATGAAAAAGATCAGGCGAATGTCAGCCATTCGCCTAATCCAAATCCATTATTTCTTGTTAGCTGCTTTCCACGCATCGATTTGACTTTGCGCTTCAGCGATGATTTTATCCAATCCGGCAGCTTTGAATTTTTCATTAGCTAAAGGAATGAATTTTTCAGGATCGACGGTGCCCGTCATCAAAGTAGCCCAGAATTCTTCTTTTACGTTTTGCACCGCGGCGATTTCGCTTGTCACTTTCGATGGGTCGAAGTTGAAGCCAAGGAGCGGTGCCGGTTTGCCGGTATCGTTAAACTTCTTGAACTCTTCCCATTTGTTATCAGGATCTTTTTGGTCTTTGTACGTCAGCAGAACGTTGCCAAGCGAGAACGTCGGCATGTCGTAGTTTTTGGAATCCGGCAAGTTTTCCATTTTGTCGTTGCCGATTTTTTTGTAATGCACGCCTTCGATACCGGAATCCACCATATTACGCAGAACCGGATCCGTATTCAGCAAGTTCAGGAACTCCATCGCTTTTTCCGGGTACTTGGAATTCGCTGAGATCGCTTGCATGGAACCCATAACCGACCAGTTGTAAATCAGAGCGGGACTAGCTGGTTTGGATACAACCGGATAACCGTAGCTAGCCGACCACAGGTTGTCCGCGAACGGCTGGTTCGTCGCTTTGTCCGAGAACCATTTGCCGGTAACTTGTACATCGTTCAGCGAGGTCAACGTCGATGCTTCTGTCGGAATGTAACCCGCTTTGTAATATTTGTTCATCGTTTGAAGCGCTTGCTTCATTTCCGGCGTGTCCAAAATATTGACAACTTTAAAGTCCGGGTTGTCTACACGCACAGCCATCGGCATTTTCTCAATAATGTAGTCGTAAGGCACATACGGCATATAGTTTTTATCCACCGCTAATCCGTATACGTTCGGTTCTTTTTCTTTGATCGTTTTGAGCAGCGGCTCCAAGCTTTCAAGCGTTTTCACATTATCCAGGTTCAAATTGTACTTGTCCGCCAGATTTTTATTAAAGCGCCATACGTCTTGTGCGGGAAGCTCTTTATTAGCAGGCACGCCATAATTGTGCCCGTCCACTTTGGAACCGTTTAAGAATGCAGGATCCAATTCTTTCACGATGCCTTGTCCGCTTTTTTGGAGAAGGTCGTCAATCGGCTTGAAAGCGCCTTTACGAGCGTTTTGTACGTAATCAAATGCCCACGATGAAGTGAACATAATGTCCATCGGCGTGCCGGAAGCGGTCATCACTTGCATCTTTTGCGCGTAATCGCCCCAGTCCGTCATGTTCATTTTCACCGTTACGCCGATTTTCTCTGCCGTATATTTACTAACCTCGGCCATGACGCGATCCACGTCTTTTTGCGGCGTTCCGATCGTGTACCAAATCAATTCTACCGGTTTATTCGGCGTTCCCGCCGCTTTCGTATCGCTGGCTGCCTTATTTCCACACGCACTAAGCGTCATAGAAACTGCAAGCGTCAGCCCAAGTGTAGTAACCAGGCGTTTCTTCATCTTACTCATCGTATGATCCTCCCTGTTGATGCTCTATTGTTTAAGCCCGAGGGGCTATATTTACAGTACCGCATGAAAGCATTTACAAATAGACGATAAATTAAATGAAACCATGTAAAAATCAAAGAAAAGTGTCTCCCCCCCTATAAAAGAAAAAAGGACTGCACTCCAGTTTTCCCTAGAGCAGTCCTCGATAATCGGTCGGGGATATCCCCACATACTTTTTAAACTGTTTATAAAAATAGCCCACTTCCCAGTACCCCACATCTTTGGCAATGGCATGAACCTTCGCATGCGAGGTTTTGAGCAGCTCTTTCGCCTTCTCGATCCGGTACCTGTTGATATATTCCGTAAACGACTCATTGGTCTCCTTATGGAATAACTGCCCCAGATAGACCGGATGAATATGGTAATGCGCTCCCAGCATTTTAAGCGAAAGCTCTTCGGCATACGATTCATGGATATATTTCAATACCTGCTGCACAATCGGGCTTCGAACATCTGAAATGAGAAGACCGACCGTGATGTCGGCAATCTCTAGAATCGCTTTTTCCAGATCGTCTAGCGTAACAGCGTTCCTAATTTGCTGAAAAGCCTGATTGTATACATCCGTTTCCTCGGTATGACGGATTGCTTTTAACTCCATTTTAAAATGGACAACCATTTCAAAAGCAATGTCCTGAAAATTTTGGGGTGTAATTCCCGGCAGCGCCTGAAGCCGTTTAAAATCGTTCTGAATGAGCAGACGCAGATTTTCTTGGTCTTTGCCCACGATAAGTTTGGCATAGGCGGACCAATCAAGGATGGAGAAATCTGCTTTCTGATTGCTTTCATGATGCGCCAGTTCGTTATAATCGATCAATGGAAGCTCGGGATAGATCCAAAAGTATTCCTGTGCCTTCTTTGCGGTCGCATAACTTTGTCCCGCTTGTTCGGGAAGATGCTCCACGCTGCCAATAGAGATGCGAATCGGACGTTGATGCAACCCGGACTGAAACTGCAGAAGCAGTTCAGTCAGCTCCTTTCTGCCGCGTTCGGCATCATCCATAGCGGCAAGCAGCACGATATCTCCGTCCAAATCAAAGAACGCGGTCAACCCGTCGTAGGACTCAACCTGCCTGGATATGAGGTCAAAAACTTCCTCCGGTTCGGATTCCGTCCGCAACACTGCCGCTGCTATATAGGTACGATCAAGGTCGATGCCCAGAAGCTCCGCACGCTCATCGAATTCCAGCGGCGCAATTTGATTCGTTAACCAGCGGTGAAGCGTGTTGTCCTTTAGTATTTGCTTGCTATGAGCTTGCACCAATCGAGATTCTTGGAACGTATTCAGCTTCTCGACGGTATTGTGGAGCGTCGCCTTCAGTTCCTTGATATTGATGGGCTTCAGCAGGTAGTTCTCAATGCCGAGCATCATGCCCTCTTTTAAATAACTAAACTCATCGAAACCGCTTAACACAATCACTTTCAAATCCGGATGAACGATTCTAGCTTCCCGAATCAAATCCAGACCGTTCATGACCGGCATGGAAATATCCGTCAGCAGAATATCCACCGAAGTTTCCTTTAAAGCCTCCAGAGCTTTTTGTCCGTTGCCGGCATGTCCCACTATTTCGAGATCTGCTTCAGCCCAATCGATAATGTCATATAACCCTTCAATAATGAAAGGCTCATCGTCCGCGAGAAAAACCCTAAACATCGTATCCCTCCTTTCCATCGTCCATGGGCAGCCAGATGTCTACCGTCGTTCCTTGCCCCGGATCACTTCGCAATTGAACGCCATACTTGCTGCCGTAAAGAAGCTTGAGCCGCTGATTGATGCTGCGCAGACCGAAGGATTCCCCTTCCGTTTCCTCCGCTTGCAAGAAGAGCTCCAGCTCGTTCAAACGTTCCTGGGAAATGCCCTTTCCGTTGTCTTCGACTTGGACATGAAGGAACTCCTCCACCTGATTCACTCGAATGCGCAGCTCGTTATCCGTGCTTTCGTTTCGCAAACCATGCACGATGTAATTTTCAATAACGGGCTGCAGTGACATTTTCATCACGCGAAGTGAAGCCAGCTTTCGGTCCCAATCGATCGAATACGTAAACTTATCCTTATATCGAATCTGAAAAAGTTCCAAATACAAGCGGCAGGCCTCAAGCTCGTCCTTCAGCGTGTATATTTTCTTCTGCTGGACAAAGCTTCGGAATAATGCCGATAAACTGTAGATCATTTCGCCGACGTCATGAGCGCCTTGGGATATCGCGCGCATGCGAATCACTTCCAGGGTATTGTATAAAAAGTGAGGATTGACGCGGGCCTGCAGGGCCGACAGCTCCGTATGCTTTTGCTTAATGTCCGCCTTGTACACGCGGTCAATGTATTGATTCAATTCATCGATCATGTCGTTGAAGCTGCGGGAAATTTGCCCGAGCTCATCCTCCCGGATATCCGGAATTCGCGCGGTCAGATCGCCTTGCTTGACTTTTCGCGTGAAGCGAATAATCTGATGGGTTCGTTTAGCTACGTTAAGCACCACCAGGGAAGGAAGCAATATCGCGAAAAAAATGCAAACCGCGCTAATCGTAAAAATCGTTGTCCCAATACGCCGCGACGACGTGGCGAGCTCATTTTTCGGCATGATGCCGACAACAATAAAATCCCCTTTGCTTTGTGTAAGCTTTGTTACGTAGTCATGTTGATTGGAGCCACTATTTTCATACAGCGAATTTACCTGATCCATGTAGGGATAGGGCTTGCCGTAATACTGATCGGAGGAGTCGAACACGACGCCCCCATCCGGCGACAAGACGAGAATCGTCCCTTTCAGGTCTTCCTTTTCATTCGATAATACTTTCCAAATCCCATCCGAGCTGAAGAATACAATCTGTTGACCTATATTTTTGAGCGTTTGTTTATCATTGATCGGGGACCGAACGGAATACAAATGATTGTCCCATTGATCCGCGGCTTCGCGAAGCCAAACGTTCGGCAAGGAGACACTCTTGCTGTCGAGCGCCATCGCTTCAGGAATGTAAGAATGCGTGGCATTCGTGGAAATGATCCTCATTTGCCGATCGTGGCTTAACACATACAATACCTGTTGATCCACGCTATACAGCATCAGATTGCGAATATCCGCATCGTCTTCCAGACGATTTTTGAAATACTGCAGCCCGTCATTCCATGTGCTGTTCCCGCCTAAATTGTACTGCTCCAGACTATGCTGCACATACTCTTGAAATGGATGCCGCAGCATGAAGGTGACGCCGGCAGCCAGCGCGCTATCCCGGTATAAACCGAACAGAATGGACTGCGCCGATTCATATTTATCGCCTAAATAATTGTTGACGTTCGTCATGGCTTTCTTCTGAATATCCAGTTCCCGATTGATCGCCGCTTGAGACATCGAGTGATACATGTAATAGGAAAACGAAATAATCGTGATCACTGTGATCAAGGAGAACAGGAGAAGCAGTCTCATGAACAAGTTATTTTTCAAGTAATCGCGATAGTGTTTCCCGAACCCGAACCCCATGTATACTCATCTCCTGCCTTTAATCGGGTTCATTATAACATGTTAGGAACGGCTTATGAAAATTCGAGACCGGGATCTGTTTATTGAACAAAAAAAGAGCCGCTATGCCAGCAGCTCCTTCATTCGTTCTATCGTATTTTCTGCTTACTTTTATTAAAATCAATGGTTAATTCACGGTCCGCATTCACTTGAAGTTTATTTTCCCCAATCCAATCCACGATCGCTTTTACAAGAATCGCTATGACAAACAAAACAAGGAATGACTTCAAGTAAGACCAATTGTTTAATTTATAGATACCCAGCGCAACGAAAATCGGCTCTCCTATGAATGCAATAACCACTGAAGCAGCTAAATTCGCAACCAGAAAGGACCGCCATGCAGCAAACCACTGATAAATCAAGGCAAAAATACAAGGAACGACAAAGAAGTCTGCCGCATTGTATTGCTCAGTAAAAGCTATGAATTGATGCGGGTAACTCCACCACTGGAAAAATATGCCGATTTGATCGAAAGTGCCCACAATTATAAAGCTAAACAATAATGCGAGTGTAATTTTCAAAGTCCTTTTTCGATCTATATAGAAAAGCAGCAGCGCAAAAAATAGCACATTGACGATGACAATAATCCACCACTGGAACGAAAACAGGTCGTGGTGAAGCCACCAATCCATCTCCATTTGATTCGCTTTTCTGTTTAGTTCATCGATTTCGTTTGGCATGTCGTCACTCCCGGGCGGCAATCAAGTTACAAACCATTGGAGTTATTATTAGGAAAACCAATAAAATTATGCTTACAAAATAAAAATCTGTATCCTAGCAAAGGTCACTATGCGAGATGACTATTTGCTATTACCTATTAAGCCACCTAATTGGATTGGAGAGTACCAAGGGAAAAATCAGGTGCCCCGTATATGCTGCGGGAGATTGAAAGTATGCAGTTCCAGTAGATTTAGAGAATATGGGGCGCTAGTAGATTCCTCACCTTTTAGCGCCTTTCCGGTCTCTATTAGGGAAAGTACATTCTCTAATTATCCCCCTGCTCAGTAGCCCCTTCAAATACGAGAATTTGTGTGGCAGCATGTTATGAGATCTTAGACTAAGGTGCTTCAAAAAAGGATAATCGCATCAAATGAAGAAAAATTAAGGATAAAGTTTGGAGGCGATATCACTAGTCATGTTACTTGAAAAATTGTTTATTAACATTCTAATCGTTATTGCTCCAGTATTAGTGTACACCGCCTTTGGAGAAAGATGGCGTTACGCTCAATCTTCCTATGTACTAGGTTTGCTCCACGGAACAGCTTCCTCGCTTTGCCTGCTATTTTCCTTTTATGCGCTTGATTTATATTGGGACCTGCGTTATGTCCCCCTTGTCATCTCTACGATATATGGCGGACCTGCTGCCGGCTTTATCAATTTATTCATGATTTTAGCGACCCGTACGTATCTCTCCGGTAATGCGCTTTTATTTGGTTATATGAGCATCACCCTGACATTTCTTACTCTCCTATTAGCAGCTTACAAAATAAAAGGATTAACAGGCAGTTCCAGGATAAGAGCCACCGTGATGATCTCCCTATGCCCTTCCTTAGTCATGTTAGTCATCTTAATTTCCTTTACCTTACAAAGCGATGTACAGAAGCCGATCGAATTCCACACGATTCCGGCCGTTTTATTGTTCGCTGTATTGCAAACGTTAGGAACCTGGTTATCGTCCATGCTGCATGAGTTTAATCATGAAAGATCTGCAATGAAGGCAGAAATCCAACGAGCCGAAAAAATGAAAACATTAGGTGAACTTGCTGCCTCTATTGCCCATGAAGTTCGCAATCCGTTAACCGTGGTTCGGGGATTTCTTCAGCTAATGCACCCGAAGGAGACAGCAAAAAATCAGCATTATTTAACGATAGCTTTGGATGAACTTGCAAGAGCGGAGTCTATCATTAATGATTACTTAAACTTTTCCAAACCTAAATTGACAAAATTAGAGTCGTTTCCCGTGTCGGAGGTATTGAATAACATTATTGTCCTTTTAACGCCGATGGCTAATAAGAACAGTATTCAGATCCAATGCAGCATCGAAGATCGAATCTATTTATATACGGATCGCGGACAATTGCAACAAGCCTTGGTAAACGTAATCAAGAATGCGATTGAAGCTACCTCCGCAGGCGGAGAAGTGCAGATAGGTTCAGTGTGCATGAACGGACAAGCTCAAATCAAGATCACAGACAATGGAAAAGGGATGACGCAAGAGCAGCTCGCTCGAATCGGCACCTTATTCTTCTCTACAAAAGAAGTCGGAACAGGATTAGGAACAGCGGTAGCCATGCGAATTATTGAGGCCATGAATGGAAAAATCGTATACGAAAGCAAGGAGGGGCTCGGAACGGCAGTCACAATTACATTACCGTTACATTTACTTAGTTGAATACTTGAGGAAAATGATATTCCTTTTCATGCAGTTATCATTTGGTATAATTGAGGTATGAAAGAAGCTGTACGGAAGGAAGAAATTAGAAATGCTTATCATGATGCTGCTCTTGTGGTTGTCTTCGGGTTTTACATCGTCGTCCCTTCCCTCGGCGGATGCCTTGACCGCGATCAAGCCGAAGGCAACCTGGCTTTGGGATACTTCACTGATCCGCACAAGCGCAGGAAGGTCCGACATTTTACTATTTGCAAAAAATCAACAGATCGGACGCATCTTCTTGCAGGTTAATCCGGAAGTAGCCCCAAGCAGTTACCGGAGCTTCATCCAATCGGCGGCGGATTCCGGCATTCAGGTCCACGCGCTGGGCGGCGCTCCGAAGTGGGCGCTTCCGGAAAACCGGCAAAAGATCACAGATCTGGTCAATTGGGTTAAAAACTACAACGCGTCAGTGCTGGAAAGCGAGCGTTTTGCGGGCATTCAAGTGGATATCGAGCCGTACCTGCTGCCGGAATGGACCACGGATCAAAACGCGATCGCCGTGAATTGGCAGGAATCCCTCTCCTATTTTCATAAGCTGGTGAAAAAGGATTCCACCTTAACGACGGCCGCAGCCTTGCCGTTCTGGCTAGACAGCATCAAGCTCCCGAACGGAAGCGGTACGCTCAGCGAAGCCCTTATGGCCGAGTTGGACGAAACAGCCTTGATGTCCTACCGCATTCAAGCGGAGGATGTGCTCGATTTGGCAGCATCGGAAATAGCCACAGGCGACCGTCTAGGCAAAAAGGTATGGATCAGCTTGGAAACGAATCCGACTCCGGATTCTCCGCACATCACATTCCATGAAAAAGGCGCCGCCGAAATGGAGCGCCAGCTGGCTCTCATCGACCTCATATTGAAGACACACCCTTCATATTCGGGCATTGCCGTTCATGATTTCACCGGCTGGCGCGCTTTAGGCAACTAAGGTTTTGCGGCACCATTGGCATCGGGAGAAACTGCCTTAGGCGGCATTTTTCCAAGCTCGCCGAACGCATCCTTCAGGATCGAATAGCTCTCCTTAAGTCGCTCGTGCGATGTCGGTTGGTTCCAATTTTCCCACTTGTAAACGGCAGGCGCCACCGGATTCGGATTCCCTGAGAGATGCGGTTCGACACGGACCGCTTTGCTTTCCGTCATCTTGAACCCGCCCGCTTCATAAGGGTACCGCCATACTTGATGCGAGCTGGGATCGGTAAAGCCCAAGAGCATCCAAGGTATACGGACCTCCATGACAGACCCGGAAGCGTACCAGTCGGCCAAATTGTTGAACTCGGGACTCTTCGGGTCGGTCGTGCCCGGATGAAGCTGACCGATCTCGACATCCTCGAACGGCAGCTTCTTCTGGCTTTGCGGCAATAGCAGCGGTTTGCTGACCGGCAGCCTCCACGGGAGGAAGATGCCGTTCTCCGCATGGGACCAGGCTTGCTGCCAGGGCATCATTTTGTTCACGAAACCGTACTGCCAAGTATGGTAATCATACGCGCTCTCCACATAGAGGGCTGAATCCTTGTCCCCGCCCAGTTTCATGACGAATTCCTGACCTTCGCTGAAGCCCACTCCAGGCGCTTTGTCCGCTTTCATACTACCGCCATCGAGCGTATCAAAGCCGATATAAAGCGGTTGCTCTCCCGGCTTCCAGTCACCAAGCTTGTTTTTCAGCAGAAGATACAAGTACGCTTCATCATGCGAAACAGTTAGGCTGTACTCCGGGTAGTCCTTGCTTACGGTTTTTTTACGGCGATCCCAGTCGTCCGTCTTTCCGTCGAGTACAATCGTATCCTCCTGAGATTTGCCCGGCTCAACGGCAAGGACGCCAAAATGCTCCTCGTTCGTCAACATGTTGCGCCACATCGGCCGCCGTGCGGCAGGCGAATCAAGCTCCATCGTGTTCCATGTGATTTTGAACCACTCATCCTGCCAGGAGAATAGAACTGCTCCATCCAAGTTCTCGTTGTAAATGCTGCGGTACAAATCGGCATCGATCTGCCCTTGTTCCTTTTCCGTATGCAGCCCTTGATTACGGCCAATGGGTCCGTAATGCGCCATCCCGCGTGAGCTTGGCACACCGTACTCCGCCACGATCAGCGGAATGCCCTTATGATGCTCCCGCATATCGTGTAAATACCCAGCGTATGGATTGACGTTCCCGTCACTATCTTTGTAGGTTTGATACTTGTCCTCATACCGCAGCAGATCCGGATAATACGGATAAATATGATACGAGGCAAAATATCCTCCCTTCCAGGCTGCTTGAGGACTCACATGCATCGGATCGACGGAGACCATGTCCTCGTTGTCCGCGGGTTCATTCGGATGAGTCAGCGGGTCCGTGGTCACCCAGTTGGTGAATGAAACCGGGTGCTGCCAGCCGAATTTCATATCTTCCTGCGCCAGGGTATCCATCATTTGGGTCAGCCAGCTTTCAAATGGGGAAGCACCGGAAACCGCCTGGAAATAAGCGCCTTGGAAAGGCGACATCCCGGTATGCGCGTCGTTAGTCGCTTTCACGGTATAAGGGTCCCACTCGGTGCCGATCACCCAACCCAGCACGTAGGGCGATACATCGGCATCGAATTTGCCCGACGCATGGCCGGCCGCCGACTTTCTCTTCAGCTGTCCGTGAATGACCCCTACGGCATCTCGGATCTCTTGCTTGAACAGGTCAATGGCTTCTGGCTGCAGCGCATCCATGCCATGCCCATCTGCCCCGACAAGCTGTTCGTCAGGTGCCCAGACCCCTTGCAGGATATAAAGCGGGTCCTTCCGTCCGGCATTAAATTCGGCCAGCGCTTCATAAAAATAAGGCGGCAGAATCGTGTAAATCCGAATGACATCCGCATGCATGTCCTTGATTTGTCCGAACCAGCGCAAATAATCCGCCTTGGTCGGGCTGAGCTCTCCCGGCGCATGCCCCGGCGTCGTAGCCCCCAAGTTCACGCCGGACCAGAACTTCGGCTTCCAAGATGTCCCGTCGTAAACGGCCAGATGCCCGTCCTTGGTGGCAGAAGTTTGCTTCACGCCTCCCTCTTCAAACACGGGCAAGGCTGAGACAGGCACGCTCTTGTTCCCCCCATTGAAAAGTCGAGACAATCCTCCCCAGGATAACAGCACGGTGCAAACCACCAGTAAGGCGAAGATAACTACTCCGAACACAATTTTTCTATTTATCGTAATGACGTGCATGATACCCTCCTTGATCTTTACTGCGCATTAGCCTGCATGCCCTGATGATCAACGCAGAGGGTAGTGCCTGATTTAATCAGCATCACCTTTTCGCTGCTGCAGGAAAGCGGCGTTTCCTCCTTAAATGCGATGCCGTACGCTTTGAGCCGTTCGCGGTTGGACCAGCTGTACGTAAATTCAGCTTTCACCGGCTGGGACGCCGCTTGCAGCTGCGCCAACTGGCCGCGCAGTTCCTGGCTCCAGGCCCATTGACTGGTCGTATATGAGCCGCTAACCAAGAACGAATTCGCGGCAATCACGAGAGCCAGGGCGATGCCGGTACCATTCAGAAGCCGGTATCCCTTCAGGGATAGGGCAAGCCAGACGCAGATCAGCGGCACGGTCCAGAGCTGCGGCACATAACGCGCCCACCAGGCCGCAGGGTTGATGAAGGAGGATGCCGCCAGCAACGCTATGACCCCGATGGCCGCCAAGGTGACGCCGGGGCGCTTGCGGAAGGCCAGCACCAGAACGATCAGGGCGAGAACTAGCGCCCCGCTGAACAAAGGCCCAAAGCCGGCCACCGCCACATCCGTTTCGGCAAAAGTCGGAAGTCCTTTGGCGCTAAAGGCAAACGGCCATTGAAACCGCGTCGGCTTCTTGTCCGTGCTGTTGCCCATAGGTTCAGCGAAGTAAGACGCTGCAACCTGCTCGAAGCGGTTCATCCGCTCCAGATTCCGCGGCGTAAAGTTCTTCACAACATCGATGGCATCATCTCCGGCAAGCGGATAAAAAGGATGCCCGTTATGGAGCGTATTCGTGACGTAAGGATTGTATCCGACGATAAGCACGCCGATCATCCCTCCGAGGGCCGCAATGCGAAACAGCCGTTTGAGCCTGGCGAACTGCTCGCTCATATAAAGAGCAATGAGCAGTCCTACGGTTAACACGCCCGCATAACCGATCGCAGTGAATTTGATGTTCATCATCATGACCATCACGAGAGTATACATCCAAATCGGCAGCCAGCCCGGGCGGGTTACAATTAAACACCCGAGCGCCAGCAGACAAAGCAGCAGTGAACCCAGCAGTCCGTCGACATAAAACGTGAATGACTGGTACACGCTGACCGGGTTAAGCGCAAGCAGCAAGGCCACCACCCACGCCGTGACCCGGTTTCCTGGCCTCAAGGTCAGCAAGGCTCCTAAGCTGAGCAGGCCGGAAGCCGCGATCGCCAGCAAATTGATGACCTTACTTTGTTCGATCATTCCGGTTGCCTTATAAATGGAAGCCGCTGCAATTTCGGCTGCTTTCGCATAATGGTTAATCCAGATGCTATTGCCCGTCGGCTGAGCAACTTCCTTATCGTAGACGGGGTTCCAGCCTTCAGCCAGATGAATGATCATCTCCTGGTGATAGGCCTGTCCGTCGTAGGACAAATCGTAGAAGTACCCGCAAATGAGGAATCCGCCAATAAACAATAAAGCGCATAATCCTACTGAAACGGCGAAAACCGTCATCTGCCGTTCCTCCGCCAGCTTCTTCGACGCGACCCAACCGAGCAATACGGCTAATGCTACAGCGAGCCAGAAGTCCCCTTTCATTACCGGCAAGCCGGCCAGAAATAACAGCGAGGGTATCATAAAAGCGGCGACAAGGAGCGTCAGGAGCGTCATTCCGGTGACCAAACTCATGGAAACAATTCGGTTTCTCATCG
This sequence comes from Paenibacillus sp. GCM10027628, assembly GCF_042676385.1. Taxonomy (NCBI): domain Bacteria; kingdom Bacillati; phylum Bacillota; class Bacilli; order Caryophanales; family Paenibacillaceae; genus Paenibacillus; species Paenibacillus sp. GCM10027628. The sequence goes on along the minus strand of NZ_JBHTHA010000003.1, from coordinate 111,112 downwards.
TACAACTCCCCCTATCCGAAAATATCTAATAAGTGCTGCCAACAATGGCATCTATAATATGTACTTGTCTATCCCATCATCTGAGAAGCGATCCACCCGAGCAGCGTGCCGACCGCAAGTCCGACAAGCACCTCGAGCCGAGTGTGACCTTGTCTTTCCCTCAGATCAGCCTCCCTAGTGGCGGCGATTTCAACGGTCAGCGCATTGATCCGTTTGGCGTTCTCTCCTACGGCACGGCGGATGCCCACTGCATCAATCATGACGACGTAGCTCACGGCAACCGCAAGACCAAACAGCGGCGTTCCCCAGCCTTGATTGAAGCCGATCAACATCGTAACCGAGGATACGACCGACGTATGCGTACTCGGAAAACCGCCATTGCCGATCAGCTTCCGGGCGTCGTGTCCGTGACGCAGCCTGTTCACGATATACTTGAGCGTCCCGGACACAAGCCAGGCGATAAAAGGCAGAGCCGGATACAACAAGCCTGCGCTCATTTTCACATTCCCCCTTCCGTTATGCGCGTGCAATGAGCAGCACGCCGAAAGAGATGAAGGCGGCGCCGAACCATTTTTGCATCGATAACGTCTCATGAAATAAATAAAATCCGAGCAGCATGACCAGGATATAGCCCATGCTTACCATCGGATAAGCGGTGCTGAGCGGGAACTTCTTGAGCGCAAACAGCCAAAATACCGAGCTTAGCCCGTAGCAAGCCAGCCCGGCCGCAATGGGCCAAGAGGCTGTGAGATTGGACCAGGACAACAATCCTGCACCCGCCGGTTTCGGAGAGCTGACCCCCCACTTCATCAGCACCTGCCCCGCGGCGCCAAGCAGGACGGAAACGATTAGCCATACATAATGAATCACCGCAGATTTCTCCCTTCCAAGAGCTACCCGGTGGGATAGCTGTCTTCGTAAGCCTTAGCTTCTTATTTGAAATACAACAGAATGATGACTACGGAAAAACCGTACAACACGACCGTCAGCAAAATATGCTTATCTTCAAGCAGCAGCTTTTCCGGTCGGCCGCCCTTTCCTTCCATATGAATCAGATATAAATAGCGGAAAACGCCATATAGCACAAAAATCAACGTCCACATCAGATGGATCGTATGCCCGGAGGTAAACGTAAACAGCGCATAGCTCATGATCGTTGCCGTCGTCACGATCCCCGACATTTGGTTCAGCATCTCCATCGAATACGATTCCAGCACTTTGCGGTGCGAACCCGAGCCGCTCTGCATCAAGGCCAGCTCATGCCTGCGTTTACCGATCGCCAGGAACAAAGCCAGCAGCATCGTGCATAGCAGGAACCACGGCGTTAGAGGCACATGAATCACTAGGCCGCCGCCAACCGCGCGAAGCACGAACCCGGAGGCCACGATGAGCAGGTCGATGATGACGACATGTTTGAGCCGTAAGGAGTACAACACATTCATGCAAAAATAAGCAGTCAGCACCAGGCCGAAAGTTAGTTGGAAGCGGAACGCCAGAACCAGACAAGAGGTAAGCAAGACGAAGCCGAACAGCAGCGCCGTCTGCGGATGAATGGCGCCGGAGGCGAGGGGCCGATGCTTTTTCTCCGGATGCATCCGGTCTCGTTCGCGGTCTACATAATCGTTGAGCACATACACGCAGCTGGAGACGAGACAGAACAAAACAAAGCCGACTAAGGCTTGACCGAGCATATTCATATCCGCCTGCCTGATGGAAAAGATCAGGGCTGCAAATGCAAGCAAATTTTTCGTCCACTGCCGGGGCCGCATCAAGGCGAGATAACGGACGGCAACCGGACGGCTTCCCCAGCCTTCCAGTTTGGCATGCGCTTTGGTTTGGGACATGATCAAACCTCCTTTTTCATGATTTAGGTGCGGTTAAAGTCAGAGGATGACGGACTCCATCCGTTCCGACATTCATTATAACGAACGTTTTATTCTTTATAAAGAACGATAATAGGTTGTATTTTGAAGGATAAAGGAGGAATATTGCGGATTTTGTTCGTTAAAACGAAATAATCCAAGCTGTACGATTTTTCATTTGCCGTTTTTTGCGCTATACTTCAATTGTTCGTTCGTTATAATGAACGACACATCGAACGGCACGCCTAGGCTTTTCGCAATGAAATTACGACAAAGGACCGATGGATCATGTTGGGAAAACGAGTGAGGAAGCTGCGCATGGAACGGGGATTATCGCTCTCTGAACTGGCGGAGGCCGCAGGTGTTGCCAAGTCTTACTTGAGCACCATCGAACGGGACATTCATTCTAATCCGTCCGTCCACTTGCTTAACAAAATTGCGGTCGCGCTGGACGTTTCTCTGAAACAGCTGCTAGAGCCGGATACACCAGAGCAGGAGCCCGATCCCGCGGTGGTGCAGGAGTGGTATGACTTGTTTCAAGATGCTGTGAAATACGGCATCAGCCGGAAAGAATTGAAAAGCATCATTGAATTTCGAAAATGGCAAGTAGGCCAAAGCGAGAATGAGGAGGAGTAAGCATGTGCGGCATTGTCGGCTATATCGGCAAAAGGGATTCACAGAACATTTTATTGGAAGGTTTGAAAAAACTGGAGTACCGCGGATACGATTCCGCCGGGGTGGCGATTCACACAAGCTCCGGACTTGAGCTCCGCAAATCGAAAGGACGCATCAGCGAGCTGGAGACCAGGCTGGAGGCTGAGCCGCTTGCCGGATTCGCGGGCATCGGCCATACCCGTTGGGCCACCCATGGGAAACCTTCGGATGCCAATTCGCATCCACATACCGATAACGACATGAAAATTTCCGTTGTACATAACGGTATCATTGAGAATCACCTGCAGTTAAAGGAAGAGCTTGAGCAGTGCGGTTATCGGTTCGTATCCGAGACTGACACAGAGGTCATTTCTCATCTGATCTCTCATCATTATGACGGAGATATCGTAGAAGCTGTGCGGAAGGCCGTCAGTCATGTGCGGGGAGCATATGCCCTCGCGGTGCTCTCTGAACACGAACCGGACAAGCTGGTTGCAGTGCGCTGGGCAAGCCCTCTCATCATCGGCGTCGGCGAAGGCGAAAATTTCATCGGCTCCGATATTCCGGCCATTCTGGAGCACACGCGCGATGTTTACATTTTAAATGACGGCGAGATGGCCGTGTTGACCCGGGATGCGGTTGAGCTGATGACGCTCGAGGGCAACTTCATCGCCAAGCAGTTGTTCCGCATCGATTGGGATCTCATCATCGCGGAGAAAAATGGCTTCGATAGCTTCATGCTCAAAGAAATCCACGATCAGCCGCGGGCTTATCTGGATACGATGCGCGGAAGAATCGAAGAAGGCAAAAAAGTCCTGCTCCCCGGCGTCGAACTCTCCGAAGTTCAGGTTCGCGGATTGAAGCAGATCCATTTGGTCGCTTGCGGGACGGCTTATCATGCGGCTCTCGTCGGGAAAACCGTCATCGAGCGCCTGACCCGCATTCCGGTCGAAGTCGACCTTGCTTCCGAGTACCGGTACCGGATGCCCGTAATCCGCAAGAACACGCTCGTCATCGCCGTCAGCCAATCGGGTGAAACCGCCGATACCCTCGCTGCCATGCGAGAGGCGAGACAATGGGGCGCACGCGTCATGGCCATCACGAATGTAATCGGCAGCTCCGTGGCCCGTGAAGCGGACGATTGTCTCTTTACGCTGGCCGGTCCCGAGATCGCTGTCGCTTCGACCAAAGCTTACAGCTCGCAGCTGATTGCCTTCTACTTACTTGGTATGTACATGGCACAGGCCTTAGAAAAATTAGATCAGGAGACGCTTAGCGAGCTGATTATTATGCTCGAACGGCTGCCTTCTCAAGTGGAGGAAATGCTGAAAGGCATGGAACCTGTCCGGCACGTCGCTGAATGGATCGCTGGCCACAATCACCTGTTTTTTATCGGCCGTGGGCTCGACTACAGCCTTGCGATGGAAGCTTCGCTTAAACTGAAGGAAATTTCTTACATTCATTCCGAAGCGTATGCCGCCGGAGAATTGAAGCACGGGACTTTGGCGCTAATAGAGGAAGGTACGCCGGTCATTGCTCTGGCAACTCAGGAACTGCTGCTGGAGAAGACCGTGAGTAATATCAAGGAAGTCAAAGCGCGTGGCGCCTACGTGATCGCACTGGCTTTGGAAGGCAATACCGAAATAGAAAAGACTGCGGATCAAGTGATCTACGTGCCGCGCACCTTTTCATTGTTTACACCCGCCCTTGCGGTTGTGCCGCTGCAGTTACTTGCTTACTACACAGCCTCAATCCGGGGGAATGACGTGGACAAGCCGCGTAATTTGGCCAAAAGCGTAACGGTCGAGTAGTCGATCTGGTCACACGGATAGAGAGAGCAAGTCAGAGATAGGAGGAGAAATCGTATGTGGATGGAGCCTTTAGACCAGGCCGCCTCGGTGCTGGACGCCTTGAGCTTGACGATCGCCGGCGGTTTTACCGCTCTCTTCTTGCTGCGGGCCAGGCACGGGGCCATCGAGAAACAGATGAAACAAGGGCTGGAAAAACATCAGGATTACTTTACCTACCTCAGCGCCAACATTGACGGAGCGGATGCGCTGCTCCCGCCGCCAGGCCAATTGAGCCCTATGGAGCTCAAAGCCATTCAGTCTAAGCTGCTGGAGTGGATCGAAACGATCGGAGGCGAGTACAGGGGCAAGCTAACGGCCCTATGCCGGGAGCTGGGACTTGTGGAGCTGGAACTTCAGCGGCTCCGCAGCACCAGACACGGAATACGCATCGAGGCCGCTTATCGCTTGGGAGTTATGCGGGCAGCTGAATGTACCGGCGAACTGCTTAAGCTTCTGGAACGGGAAGGCGGCGAATCGACCGCTTTCGTCGTCGGGCGAGCTGCGGCCAAGTGTGCGGATACGCACCAGGATTTGCACAGCTTGCTGGAGCTGCTTACCCGGCACCATCCAGAGGCGCATCAGCTGATTGCCGATATCATCGCCTCCTCTTCTTTGGATCCGGCTCCGCTCTTCGCCGAGCTGCTTCATCATGAAACTAACGAAGCTGTGCTTTGTGTCGCTTTGATCAGCCTCTCCAAACGCAACGAACCCGACATGTTCGGCGCGCTTGATCGCTTGATGAGGTCCGAATCCAAAGAAATTCGGATCAAAGCGGTAAAAATAGGGCTGCATTACGCACACCTGCTGCCGACCGAACGAATCGGCGAGCTGATCCGCCACCCGGATTGGGAAATCCGCGCGTTTGCGGCCAAAGCAATTGGCGACCAGCAGCTCGATTTCTATCTGGAGACGCTCACCCGCGCCATGGCCGACGAGGAGTGGTGGGTCCGCTACCATAGCGCCAAAAGCTTATCGCGACTCGGGCCTGCCGGATTTAAGGCGCTTTGCGAAGCTGCGGGCAGTTCCGAGATCGGCGCTACCAGCGAGTCTGCATGGGAGGCTGTCCATGAGGAGCTGGACCGTGCTGCGGCATCCGTTTCGCGCGGGGTAGGGCAATTACCTGACTACAATCGGCTGAATTTCATTTACCGGCGCATATTGGGAGACTCCGGCACGGGCCGGCATGCCCATAGAGCGCGGATCAGCTCGTAGAAAGGGGATCCGGATGAGAGCGTTTTTGTTAAATTACGGAATCATTGTCACTTATCTGATTATCGGATCCAGTTTGCTATATATATGCATTCTGGCGATTTCCCACCAAAAGATGCTGTCTATTGTCAAAAGCTCCATGAATTCACGCTTCCGGGAACTGGCCGGTTCGGAATTCGTCCCGCCTGTGTCGGTTCTGGTCCCCTCCTATAATGAGGAGCTGACGATCATTGAGAGCGTGCAATCCTTAATGACATTGGAATTTCCCGTTTATGAAGTCGTCGTCGTCAATGACGGGTCGGCGGATCGGACGCTGCAAGTGCTGCTTGAAGCTTTTGACTTGAAGCCATCCCGTCTAACCGGATTCCGGCCATTAGTGGATTCCAAGGCGATTCGTAATGTGTATCACAATCCCCTTTATCCCCGGCTCGTCGTTATCGATAAGGCAAATGGCGGTAAAGCGGATGCCTTGAATGCCGGTATCAACGTGGCCAAATATCCGCTGGTCGCTACCATCGATGCCGACAGCCTGCTGGAAAAAGACGCTTTGATCCGCTTGGTCAACGTCTATATGGAAAATCCCGAGCAGCATATCGCCATCGGGGGCAACGTCCGGATCGCAAACGGAAGTTCCATTGAAGACGGCCGCGTGCTGTCGGTCCGGTTATCGAACAAATGGCTCCCCGCCATGCAATATGTCGAATATGTAAAAGCTTTCCTTGGCGGCCGCATCGGCTGGAGCGCCATGAACGGGCTGCTTATCGTGTCGGGAGCCTTCGGCCTGTTCCGAAAGGATTATTTGGTCAAGGTTGGCGGCTATGAAGAAGGCTGCCCCGGCGAGGACATGAACATCGTCATGAAGCTTCACAAATATATGCTGGACCGCAATTTGCCTTATCGCATCGTGTTTTGCCCGGATGCCGTATGCTGGACGCAAGCGCCGGATACGCTTCGAGTGCTCGGCGCCCAGCGCCGCCGCTGGATTCGCGGCAGTTTGTGGAATGTAAGCAAGTTCCGCGCGATGCTGTTCATCCCGAAGTACAAGGTGATCGGCTGGCTCGCCCTGCCCTACACCGTTTTGTACGAACTTTTCAGTCCGTTCGTCCGGCTTTCCGGTTTGGCGGCCTTGATCGCCTATGTCATGCTGGATATGACGCAATTGCCGATTTTGCTGATCTTTTTGCTCGTCAACCTGCTGATCGGCTTGGTCTTTACGTGCGGGTCGCTGTTGATCGAAGAATTTGCATTCCGCCGCCCGATTTCTACGAATGACCTGCTGCGGATCATCGGTTTATCGGTGGTGATGGCGGTCGGTTACGATCAGATCAATGCGCTCTGGAAACTGCTCGGACAATGGGATTACCTCCGCCGTAACAATGCCTGGGGCAATATGGTACGCCGAAGTTGGCAGGATGAAACGGCAAAGCCGGGCGGTACAGCTGCCTCGAAGACGAAAACGAAGACGACCAAAGCACAAGCCGTTTAAACATATGTATAGAAATGGAGTGAAAAAACCATGAAATCTGCCTTATCAGCAAAATCCGGCTTATCTCAACGTCTGTATGCCCAATTGAACGAGATGCTTCAAACGTCCGCCAAGTGGACGGAGTGCGGTATGGTCGCAGCAGCGACACACGACATTAGCCAAGCCCTTCTCCAAGATTTGGAAACGCGTCTCAGCATGGAGGGTGAACATCTGGTCGTTAACGCCGCTTACCATGCGGCTGAAGGTTCTTTGATCATCTTGCTGCCAGGTCAATCTCTGGCTTTCACCCATTTCATCGCCCTGTCGGCCAAAGCTTTCCTCCAGGATGCAGGCGTTCTGGCTGGCGGCATCGCGATAACCAGTTTCTCCGAAAGCGCCCCTGTGTCAGAAGAAGCGCTGACCGACTTTGTTGCCTTGCTGGGCGAGAAAGAACAATCGGAGATCGCCGTTTATAACGGACAACCGCAATCTGCGGAAACGCCGACGGTCGTGATGATCGATCCGAACGCCGATTTGCTTGATTTTCTGGGCGTCCGGCTCGGCCTGCAAGGTTATACCGTCCGTCCGGCGCAGGACGGCATGGAAGGTCTAAGGCTCGTAGAATCGGTCCAACCGGACCTTGTTATCACAGAACTAGCATTGCCCGCACTCGACGGCTATCAAGTGATTCAACGCATCCGCAAATCCCAAAGCCGGACATGTAAAGTCGTCGTCCTGACTGATCTTACGGTCGAGCAGGACATTTGCAAATGCTTCGACTTGGGCGTTGCCGATGTGATCAAGAAGCCTTTCTCGCCCATGGAGCTCGAAGCGCGTCTTAGGCGGCTGCTTGCCTAACCTACTTTGAGGGTAAAGGAGTTCATGCCCATGAAGCGGAACACTTCACCGATCGCCTGGCTGCTGCGTTTGGCTTTGCTTGCCGCCGCATTATTCCTAGTATGGCACTACTGGCCCGCCAAGAAAGTGGAAAGCGTCCAAAGCGCGGACGGTTCGCAAATCAAATTCCGTACGCAAGGCGATCGCATCGAGATTTACGACAAACAACAATGGACTCCCTTTTTTGTCAAAGGAGTCAATGTGGGTGCTGCGCTTCCGGGGCATGACCCGGGCGAGCTGCCGATCAGCAAGGAGCAGTATTTGGCATGGTTCAAGCAAATCCAGGATCTCGGCGCCAATACGATTCGGGTGTATACGATTCTATCGCCGGCTTTTTATCAATCCCTTGTGGAATACAATCAGCAGCATACGGATTCGCCGCTCTATTTCATTCAAGGCATATGGACACCGGAAGAAGAGCTGATCGACAAAAAAGACGCCTACCTCGATACCATTTACACCGAATTCCAAAGCGAAATCGCTTATGCCGTCGGAGCTGTGTACGGAGCCACTGATATTCCGGAGCGGTTCGGCAAGGCAAGCGGCACGTATCGTTACAATGCCGGCCCCTATTTGCTGGCGTGGCATATCGGGACGGAGTGGGATCCGAAAATGGTTCAGAATACGATCGATAAGCATAAAGACAAGACCGGTTTCCAAGGTACCCACGTCAGTGCTCGACCAAACGCCACCCCCTTTGAAAACTGGCTCGCGGAAATGCTCGACCATGTCGCCGTGCTGGAGTCGCAGAACGGATGGAAGCATCCGCTGACCTTTACCAACTGGGTAACCACCGATCCGCTCAAGCATCCCGGTGAAATTCTCATTCAAGAGGATATGGTAAGCGTTGATGCGACCCATCTGGAGGTACACAACTGGCCGGCCGGATACTTCGCTTCCTTCCATGCCTATCCATACTATCCCGACTTTTTCGCTTTGGACCAAACGATGATGGATATGAAGGACAAGGACGGAACAGCCAACACGTACCTTAGCTACTTGACCAAGCTGAAGGCTTACCATAAGGACATGCCTGTCATGATTACGGAATTCGGCGTTCCATCCTCTTTGGGGGTCGGGCATCTGGCGAATAAAGACCGGAATCAGGGCGGGCATAACGAGACGGAGCAGGGTCAAATCAACGCCTCGCTTCTCCAGGATATCGTGAAGGCCGGTATGGCGGGAGGCATCGTCTTTTCCTGGCAGGATGAATGGTTCAAGCGCACCTGGAACACGATGCATTTCGAAATCCCCCAAAGCCGCCGTAAGCTGTGGACCAACGTTTTGACGAACGAACAGCACTTCGGGCTCGTTGCCGAGCTCTCCGGCAAAGATGGGCCGCTCAAGATCGATGGAGATGCGAGTGACTGGGCAGCGCTCAAAGAGAGCGATAAGCAAAAACTCGCCGGCACCTATCCGGGATGGAAATCCCTCTGGATGACCCACGACGAAGCCTACGTCTACATCATGGGTGAGCTGGAGCAGCCGTTTGATCCGGAGCGCGAGCAGCTCTACTTGGGCGTCGATACGACGCCCGGCGGTAATCGGCATGCGAAGGAACTGGGTGGAGCTAAGCTCGACGAAGGGCTGGAAACGCTTATCGAGCTCGGGAAAGAGGGGGAAAGCCAGGTGAAGATCGCTTCCAACTATGATTTTCACACCCGGCTTTACGGCAATCAGTATGGCATGCTTAAAGTGAAGCCGGAGGACATGAAAGACGATTCCGGCATCTTTGACCCGTGGAAGCTGGCCGTCGGCCTCGAGCAGAGTCCGCCGGATTCCACCCAGTACAATCCGTTCCAGGATGTACCTGCAGGTATGCTAAAACGCGGTACGACCGATCCAGCCTCGCCGGATTACAATTCCTTGGCCATGTGGCAAGCCAAAGGCAGCGTCGTAGAAATGCGCATTCCGTGGATGCTGCTCGGGTTCACCGACCCCAGCTCGCTGCAGGTGATGAGCTACGGCGATAAGGAAGGCAAACTGATTGCCACGACGGCCAAAGGGATACGCTTGCTCCCATGGATCGTTCAGCGATCGGACGGCCATATCCTCGGATTGGATGGCGAAGGTGGCGTCTACCCTGTCTCCAAGCTGCCGATCTACTCTTGGCCCGCCTGGAACAAGGTGCAATACGTCGAGCGGCCTAAGAAAAGCTACGACCTGATGAAGGATGCCTTTCATCAAATTGACAGCAGCGTACCCGGGCAATAGCCTCTACGCAGAAAAATAGCCCCGATAGCCAATGAGCAGAACTCATTGATTATCGGGGCTTATGTCTTTTATTCTTCGGAACTCTTCTGTTTAATGCGCCATTTGTTATACTCTAAAAATTCCACAAACTGCTCTTTGCTTATGCCGGAATCCATAGCCTCTCTGACCAAACTGAGCCATTCCTCATCCAACTGCTCCTGAGGCTGGTTCTGATGATGAATAATCGTTTCCAGCTGAACGCCCAACACCGCGCTAATTTTCTCCAGAAAATGGATCGAGGGGTTGGACTGGACCTCACGTTCGATCGAACTCAGATAGGATTTGGCTACCCCGGCTTTCTCCGCCAGTTCGGTAAGGGTAAAGCCTTGTTCCAAGCGCAGCTGCTTGACTTTCTTGCCAATCATGGTAGCGACCCCTTTTTAACTTCCATCAGTTTGAGATAATTCTTCTTATCGTTTAAAAATAGTTTAACAAAAAATGTTCGTTCTGTGGATGTTTATTTTCTATTATTACTAATGGAAGCGCTAACATAATCAACTAAAAAAATTTGTTATCTTTTCGTTCTTTTTCTCTTCGCATTAATGTTTCGGTTCATCGTCATTTTCTTTGCATTCGCGAAAAAATTGCCGGACTTCCTCAGCGGAAAGCCCCGAATCGCGAGCAACGATCATCAGGTTAACCCAGTTCTCGTCCAGGTTCTTGTTGGGTACAAGCGTTTGTTTTACGGACATAGCCCGATCCCTCCAGATTTCTGGTAACTTGGTGGCTCCCTATACAATTCGTGCCCTAGTCCGCTTTTGTGCGGGTATACCAAAAATTTGGGCATTTTTGGGCTTAATCCCAATTTGAAATAAGTCAAAAACAGGCCGCTTATACGCGGCCAATTTCAACACTCAACGGTGACGGTCGTTCAAATAGGATACAACTTTAGGCCGTAGCTACCTTATGCATTAAGCCTATTTCCGAACGGATGGCGGCAGCAATTTGCTCCGCATACGCCTCCAAAAGGGCAGCATCAGGACCTTCCACCATGACGCGGATTAGCGGCTCCGTTCCGGATGGACGTACAAGCACACGCCCTTCGTCACCAAGGCTAGCCTCAACTGCTTCAATCGCCCTCCTAATGGTGGGATTAGAATCCCAACCTACCTTGCTTGCGACAGGTACATTTACCAACAATTGCGGGTAAGAACGCATGACGGTGCGTAATTCGCTCAAGTGTTGTCCCGTTGCCACCAGCACACCCGCTAATTGTAAGGCAGTCAGGATACCGTCCCCGGTCGTATTGTAATGCAGCATAATGATATGGCCCGACTGTTCGCCACCCAGCACATAGCCACCGCTGCGCATAGCTTCCATCACATAACGGTCTCCAACGGCGGTTTGAACCAAGTTGATGTTTAAAGCTTTCATCGCCTTAACGAAGCCCACATTGGACATCACCGTGGTTACTACTGTGCGGTGATCGAGTTTTCCGTCATTAAGCAAACTACGCGCCAAAATGGCTGCGATATAATCGCCATCCACAAGTTCCCCTGTCTCGTCCACCGCAATTAAGCGGTCTGCGTCGCCATCAAATGCAAGGCCTAACTGCGCCCCCTCCCGAACCACTGCAGCTTGCAAAGTGCTCGGGTGCGTAGACCCGCAAGCTGCGTTGATATTAATCCCATTCGGCTCTGCCGCCAGTAGAATGACATTGGCCCCAACGGCTCGAAACACGTCGGGTGCAATCGCAGCCGCAGCTCCATTCGCACAGTCTAAAACAACCTTCATTCCGTCCAGACGTTCACGGGTTGTTGCCTCCAGAAATTTTACATACAACTCCGTCGCATCTTCACGAACCCATACGCGCCCGATCTCAGCGCCAACAGGTCTTGGCAGTTGATCATCCGGCTGATCCATCAAGTCCTCAATCTGTTGTTCCATCTCATCGTCCAGTTTAAAGCCATCGCTGCCAAAAAATTTAATCCCATTATCCGCAACAGGATTATGAGAAGCGGAAATCATCACACCGGCATCGGCCACTAACGTCCGGGTTAAGTAAGCAATTCCCGGCGTTGAAATAACGCCCACGCGAATCGCATCGGCGCCAACCGATAGGATTCCTGCGATCAGCGCCGTCTCTAACAAATCACCCGAAATCCGGGTATCTTTGCCGACAACAATCGATGCCCGTGCTTTCTTTTTCGTTAACAGATAAGCACCTGCACGTCCTAATTTATAAGCGAGTTCCGGAGTTAATTCCTGGTTGGCCACACCTCTTACACCATCCGTACCAAAATAACGTCCCATTTATGAATTCCCCTTTCCACTGCCTGAATGGACCAGACGCTCTCGTAAATGCCCGGCATAATCCGCTTTGTTGACTTGACGTTCGCGGGCTATGGCAAACGCTCCGTCAGGTATATCCTGTGTTATTGTAGACCCCGTAGCTATGTAAGCATCATTGCCAATCGTTACCGGCGCTATCAAATTGGAATTGCTCCCCACAAAACAGCGGTCTCCAATGAGGGTTCGATGCTTATTGGCTCCATCATAATTAACGGTTATCACTCCGCAGCCAATGTTCGTGTTTTGGCCAATATCGGAATCGCCGACATAGGCGTGATGGGGAATTTTAGACCCCGCTCCGATCATCGAATTTTTCACTTCAACAAAATCGCCCACTTTTACACGTTTCCCAATGACCGAACCGGGTCTAATAAAAGCAAACGGACCGATCGATGCCTCATCCGCAATGACCGAGTCCCTCACGATTGAATGTTGAATGCTGACCCGATCCCCGAGGGTGCTTGTCTCAATTTCGCTGCCCGCTCCGATATAGCATGCTTGACCAATGGATGTAAAACCCGATAGCGTTACTCCCGGCCCGATCACCGTATCCTCTCCAATGGTAACGGTTTTATCAATATACGTTGTGCCCGGGTCTATCAGGGTAACACCATTTCGCATATGTGATTCGTTAATCGTATTACGCAGCATTTGAGTTAATTGGGCCAGTTGTACCCGGTCATTGACCCCTAGCACCTCATTCGCATTCGAGACAGCGACGGAGTGGACGGATAGCCCCATATTTAAAATAATTTGAATACAATCCGTAAGGTAATACTCCCCTTGTGCATTTCGATTATTGACTTGTTCCAAAGCGCTGAATAAAACCGAGTTTGTAAAACAGTAAAGACCCGGATTAATCTCACGTATACGTTTTTCATCCGCAGAGGCGTCTTTCTCCTCTACGATCCGAAGCACGTCACCTGCTTCATTACGAACGATTCGCCCCAATCCGAACGGATTATCAACAAAAGCGGTTAGCATCGTAACGGCTGCTCCGGATTGTCGGTGAGCAGTTAATAAAGCTTGATAAGTGTCCGTTGTCACAAGCGGCGTATCTCCGTAGCAAACCAGGGTAGTACCTTCCAGATTTCCGATAACTTCACGAGCTTGCATGACGGCATGTCCTGTACCGAGCTGCCGCTCTTGCCGGACGTATTCAACTTCATCTCCAAGCTCTTGCTCTATTTGTTCGGCATAAGCCCCGACAACCATAAGTAAGCGTTCTGCGCCAGTACCTTTCAGGGCATCGGTTACGTGACGAATCATCGGTTTACCACAAAGCGGATGCAGAACTTTATGAATTGAAGACTTCATGCGGGTTCCTAATCCAGCTGCCAGTATGATTGCAAATGTCTCGTTCACTGCTTATCTCTCCTTTTACTTGCTTGCGAATTGGATTGAGTGTACATGCCGGGTTGCCCTTAACCTACTCTTTTAAACGGCTCCAGCCATCATAATCATGAACCGCAATTCCGGCAAAAGAAGTACGGCCTTGGAGTATTTCACCCAAAGCGCTTAGATCGCGCATCATTTGCGACTTCCCCTTTTCATAATAGGAAATGAAGCTCTCGGAACTCTGCAGTGTCTCCACCGCAATGACGAGAGGTTTGCCGTTTTGCTCCGCTTCACCGAGCTCAGTCGCAACGCTGCTGCTGATGTCCGTTACATTGTCGCGGTAAGCCATAAGAGTGGATTGGTCAAGTTTTCGAATCATCCAGTTGGATAGGGTTGTCCGACCACCCATCCCGTCAGGTACGTTGAACTTCTCCAGCCAGACTGGCAAATCCGCGCCAGCCGTCAAAGTTGGGGTTTCTATTTTCATTTCTTCGACAAACCCGCTAATCGTATCCCGCCAAAGCCCCAGCATGGTATCCGTGTCCGCATACCAAGCCTTCAGGACGAATGGCTCGACATCAAGATGAATGCCCTTAAACTGTTCTGCGGCTGATACGCCATTGTTGTAAGTTTTCACCCAATCAATCAGCTTGTACACTTTAATCTGTTGTTCCCGAAGCACCCAGTCCGGTGCTCCCCCTAATGCATGAACCTCTATTCCGCGAGCGTAAGCCTCTCCGATAAAGCTTCTGTAGTCACCCACGGGAACATCGGGATCGACTTGCAAATAAATAAGATTGACCCCGTTCTGCTGAAGAAATTGCAGCGTGCTTTCCTTGTTCTCCAGCGCCGAACTTGTATCCCATAGCCAAGTCGCTTTATAAAACGGACGGTCTACGGTTGCGGCGTGAACTTGATTGGAATTGGTGATACCGGCATCCGCCGGTTGGGAGACGATGGCTCCAGTAAAAGTTAGACAGAGAACCGCGACTTTACTAGCAAGGCGGAACTTTGGCCGTTTACGTTGTCTTTTCACAGGAAACTCCTTCGATAATTAGATATAGGCTACAGAAACAAGGGCTGTTGGACTCTCATCAGACAATTAGATCCAACCGGCGATGTACATGCTCAATTTATATTGTTCGTGTTCGTTATTAAGAATGAAGTGGTACCTTATAATTCAATTTTGTTAAATAATTGTTGAGTATAGCTTAGAATCCTCATCATCCGTTCGTTAAAACGAATTATTTCTTTGGAAAAATGAGAAAACCTGGCCGATGGCCAGGTCCTTTGTCTATAGCCGTACGTTTGGGGGCGGACTTGTCTTTGACAATCCTCCCTCTCTCGTCTGTAAAGATGATAAACATCGTTCGAGACATGACTGCAACGCCCCCACATGTCTCTTACGATGTAAAACATCATTCCAGCTTCGCTCAGCGTACAAGCCTGCTTTTTTTCTCGTCTGTAAAGATGAAAAAGATCGTTAGAGACACAACTGCAACATCCTCACATGTCTCTTTCGATGTAAAACATCATTCCAGCTTCGCTCCCTGTACAAACTTGCTTTTTTTCTCGTCTGTAAAGATGAGAAAGAGGCTGTCGATTTATTTGGGATAGTTTTGACGTGAACGGAAACATGCTGAGAATGTATATGATTTTTCGTATTCATTTACAGAATCAGGGCCCAAATCACGTTTTGTGTATGAAATTTCGAATAGAATCGACTGATTCGATGTGTGCGCCGCTCATTTTGTATGATTTTTCGCATACATTTTGTGGTCTCCCGCAGATTTCCGAAGGTATGAACAGTAAATCGACAGCCTCAGAAATATCGTTAGAGACATGACTGCAAACCCACATGTCTCTTACGATGTAAAACATCTCTGCAGCTATGCACTTTCTGTCTCTTGTTCTACGCGTTGCAACTTTCATGGTGACTAGCCCCTTATACCGTGTACATTTCCCCTTCACATGCTTCACAGCCCTAACTCGCTCCATATTTTGTTCGAAAAAAGTGGACCCACGATCCATGAGGAAATGTTTCAGTACGTTTCTAGATAAAACATAGAAGGGTATAGCCTCCTGCTAAAAGAAAAAACCGCATAGAACTCAATTCTACGCAGCTTCTTTAATGAAATTTTATTAGTCCTTAAAAATTCCCGCAGGCACCTTGCCTTCCCATTCCGGACATGGCTTCATGCCCAATGCGTAAGCAATGACCGCAGCCGTATCTTTAAGCAACACACGATCCGTAATTTCTACTCCTTTAGCGACTTTCGGTCCGTGGCAGCCCCAAAAAACTGTCATATCGGCCGGATGGTCGCTACCATGTCCGCGCGGGTGGTCGCCTCCGCCTCCGTGGTCGGACGTTAGGATAATCAAGCTTTCTTCCATCAACCCCGCTTCGCGGATCGCCTCCAGTACAACGCCGACGTACCCGTCGATTTCCGTAATTTTCGCCAAATATTCCGGAATATGCGCACCGTACCCGAATTCATGTCCCGTGTAGTCGGGATCGCCGAAATGAATATACATCAGTTTGAGATCCGGATTTTCCTTAATATAAGCGGCTGCCGCTTCTGCGAGCTGTGGATCCGGCACGGATAAATCTTCGAAACCGCAGGACTGCTCGATAATGCCGTAATTGATCGGTGACCATTCCGAATAAGCGGCTATCTTGCAATCAGGCCAATTTTGACGTACCAGCTTCATAAAGGATGGATAGGGGCTGTCTTCCGGATAACGCGTATCCGATGCGAGCGCATTGTCCAGCCCATGTTTATCCGGCTCGACGCCATGGAACATAGAACCCCAGCACTGCGCGCTGATAGAAGGAAATACGGTTTGTGCGTTATAAGTCATCGCCCCATCATACAGTAGCCTATGAATGTTAGGCGTCGGCGTGTCCTTAATAAAATTGCCCGCACCATCAAGTCCGATAACAAAAACACGATTCGCAATTGCACTCATCATTGAAACCCTCTTTCCCGTCATTTACATCATCCCCTTTTACAAGCTAATCATAATGAAAACAAACAAATTAAGTCAACACAAAAACAACAAACAACAATCATATTCATGTTTATTGTTTGTTGTTTGTTGTTTGTTGTTTTACAATATGAGTGTTTTCATTTCTTATGTCCAATAAAATAGAATATTCCGTTAGCCTCATTGAGGGATCGTGAATACGTTATTTCCTAAAAAACGTCCGATTTAATGATGTAAGAGGAACAAGCTAGGATCATCTATTCCGTCTTTTCGGCTTCCGAAAAGCCCTATTTCCTCGGTTAACGTACTCACGTTCCGCTACTTCAAATTGTAGCGTGTTTTTCTCAAAATAGCGGATTGTCGTTCCACTTCAAAGGGTTATAGCAGTTCCTCAGGTTAGATCATGCATGCGAACACTATTGATCCAGCCTTTTTCTTGCAAATGCCTTATGCATTCAGCACGTTTCTTAAATGTTCATAATCCGATCAAAAAGTAAGCAGAATGGATTATCCATCTTGAACATGCTGGGGTCTCTTGCCCTATTTTACCTCAACAAAAAAAGAGGAGCTGTGACTAACCAAGCTCCTCTTTCACCTTTTCCCAATACCCAATTATTCTACTCCATCAGGGAAGTGCTTCTCATGGTACTTATCTCCTTTGTGCTTCAGATCATCAATCGTTTGCACGAGCGTTGAGACAATTTGCTCTTTCATCTCTCTTACGGTTTCATAAAACGCAACTTCCTGATCACCGATAGGCTTAATCCCGGCTATGGCTTGTGCTGCAACAAGTCTGCGGTGATGATCCTCAAAATCTTCCAATGACTTGATCACGTGTTTAGCATACAGTAGAATATCTTTGTTTTTTTCAGGAATATCTTTCTCCAGTTGTTCGATGCGATGAACCATGGCTCCATCACTTACCTCTCATAAATGTTATAAAATGGATGATTAACTCCTTTTACTGCAAAAAAAACCACAGAGGCACATGGCTCTCCGTGGTCAGTTATTGATCATGGCGGTCATCCTCTCTCACTTAACGCTTACGAGGTTAGCTGTCGGATTCGGGCAGCGAGATTGCCCTACCCCCATACAAATAATTTGTATAGGTGATTCACCCCTTCGATGACCATCTTTTGCGGATGGCTATCGACTTTGGTTCCCCCGTTCCTTCTTGGGATTCAGCGATTCAGGAACAGTATTTAGTTGATGAATTGAATGATACGCTCTCTTGAAAAAAATGTAAAATGAGGTGTGGAATGAATTCTTGATCATATCAAGAAAATACGCTAATCGGAAGCGTATTCATGCCTGTTTGACTTTCATTATCTATTATTTTATCCGGTATTCTCTGTCTTTCAAAAACTTCCTACAAAAACTTGTTGCGATACTCGGTCGGCGTCAAACCGTATTGTTTCTTGAAGCTCTCCCGGAAATGATCCTGATCCGTATAGCCGATCCAGTCGCAGATTTCGTAAATTTTGATGGAGGGATCCTTCAGCAGCCGGGCTGCTTCCTCCATGCGAAGACGAATGATCGAATGATTTATCGTCATGCCGGTCACTTCCTTGAACAGCACATTCAAATATTTTTCACTTAACCCGACCGAGGTTGCGACGTCGGACAGCGCCAAATCCTTGCGCATGTACCCTTCCTTCACATACTGGATCGCTTGCTCGACCAGCTTTTTCTTTTTCAAACTACCGGTCCATTCCCCTAGAGGCAGCGCTTCCGTCAAGTTCGGAAGTCTGTCCTTGGCGGCTTGTTCCGCGAGCGTCAACGCCTCTCGCTCTCCCCGTTCTTTGCGCAGCGTTTCGACCGCACGAGAAAGAACTTCTGCAATCTCAACAGGGTCGATCGGCTTCAGAACATAATCCAGCACTTGAAGCTTAATCGCCTGCCTTGCATGCTCAAACTCATTCAGTCCAGATAATATGATGCAGTGGATATCCGGTTTACGGGCTTTTACAGCCTCAATCACCTCCAGCCCATTCATCTTCGGCATCCCGATATCCGTCAACAGCAGGTCCGGTTCCTCCCGGTCCAACCAGGCCAGCGCCTGCTCTCCATTCTCTACGGCGCCCAGAAGTTCAATACCTAAATCCGGCCAGTTTATGGAACGCACTAACGTTTCCCGGACAATTTTCACGTCTTCCGCGATAAGCAGCTTAAACATTCACAACCTCCTTTCTTCCTGCCAGTTGCTCCGGATGATAAGGCAGGACGACTTCGACGCAGGTTCCCTCGCCCACCTCCACATAACGCAAGCCATACGCCTCCCCATCATGCAGTTGAATTCTCCGGTGAACATTCAGGGTGCCGTAGCCGGTTCCGGATTCATTCGTTTTACCGCCTGTCTCTCTTACCGGCTGCTGCCTGAGCATAAAATTCATCCGATCTGCTTCACAGCCACGACCGTTGTCTTCAACCCGCAGCACAACAAGCCCATCCCCTTCGAATCGGGCTGAAATTGTGATCCGGCAGCCCGACGTACGGTCTGCAAACCCGTGAATGATCGCGTTCTCCGCCAAAGGCTGTAACGTAAGGTGTACGATTTGCACCGATAAGAGATCGTCAGGCACTCGTATATCCACTTGCAAATCATCCAGCATCATTTTTTGAATATGGAGATAGGCTTCGACCTGTTTCATTTCTTCATCCAAGGAGATCCAGGTTTGCCCCCGATTCAAACCATAGCGGAATACATTGGCAAGGGAACGAACGATCCGGCTCGTCTCTTGGTCCCCAGCCATAATGGCCCGGCAGTTAATTAAATCCAAGGTGTTATATAAGAAATGAGGATTAATCTGTGCATGCAGCAGCTCCAGTTGAAGCTGACGACGTTCAATCTCCTCGGTAAAGGACTTTTCGATCAGACTATGGATCGTGACGAGCATGGAGGCGAACTTCTGATTCAACTCATCCACTTCATAAATCCCCGTGTATTGGTAAGGAAGCGGCTCTTTGAATTCCACGACTTCCGGACGCTGAATGGCGTTAACCAGCCTAGTGATGGGAACGGTTACCCGCACGACGATTCTGCGAAGCCAGAATCCCGCGATGAGCAAGGCTGCCGCTGTAATAGCAGCGCCGAATGCCGATATGGCGAAGGTGTACCTGCTAAAATGGCTCTCCGGAACTACCGCCAGCAGCTTCCAGCCGTTTTCCATGGTCTCAAACATCACCCTGTGGCTCTCTCCGTCGATTCTCGTTATGATCGATCCTTTGGAACCGGTCAATGAGCGTACATACGGGAGCTCTCCGGCATTTTCGAGAAAATCGTACCGCTCGCTATAGATGACCCGATCGTTTTCATCCAGCAGCAGATGATAGCCCTTCTCAAGCGGGGCATTGTCGAACATGCCCTTGATGCTGGATGTATCCGCGCCGACGATCACCGTACCGATGCTCCGGCCATCTTTGAGGCTCGTTTTTTTCCTTGCTGAATAAATCATAGCGGCATTTGCCGGGTCCGCCTTCTCGCCCCACCACACGTTCTGCCGTTCCCCGCGGTTCAATTGGTGAAACCATTCCCTATTCTGCAAATCCTCATTTTTAAAAATCCCCGTAATCGGGTAAAAATGGTCCGGTGCCATCGCGTAAAGCCCGCTCCCCGGTTCCAGCGCGATAGAAACCACGTAGGATTGCTGCGCAACGCTGCGGGAGCCGAAATCGTTCAAGAGGGACAGCAAGGATAGATTTTGCAAATTCGTCTCCAGCGTGTAATAATCGCCGGCCGCCTCGAAAGATTCCTGATAATGACTCTCCAGCAAATTTTCAATCGATTGATTGCTTAGAATGAAAGCAGCAACGTTATTCATCGTGTCGAATTGGTAGCCTACATTTCTGTAAACGAATTTCATCGACTGCTCAGCCATTTTGAGGGTATGGTCGTTCTGCACCCGAATGAGGATGTAACTGGCCGCCGTTGCAAAAAGAGCGATGAACGTGACAATCAACGCAAATATCGGAAGACTGAGCCTCGACAATAATCCAGAACGGCCGCTCCGTACTTGTCCGCGAATCGTCATCCTTACCTCCCCCTTTTACAGCGTTATGGCAGAAGCCCCGTCAGCCGGTATATGCCGTCCGAGGGGGCTTATTTCTTTTATGGTTTCTTCAAATAGGCGATATCTTCCTTTAAACTCGATGCAAATGCAGCAACAATTTTTTTGCCGGTTTGCGCTTGGATTTCTTGGAGCAAGGGGTTGAAGTCGACTTTTTTCTGATCTTCGGCGGCATCCTTTTGAATTTGTTGAACCTTCGCCAGGAGACTGTTCAATATGCCCCGGCCGTCGATCCAGCCTTTTTCATAGCAGTATGCGAGCATTTCATCCAGCTCTTCTATGGTAAATGTGATCGTTAAGATCAAATTCTCCGTCTCCCGGTTGCCCGCTGCGTCTGTCGCTTCTATGGTTAAATGATGTTCGCCCGTTGCAATGGACATCGGTTCGAATGCGTAAGGGTTCGGTATGGATAAGCCATCCAACAGGAAGGATGTTTCGACTAAGCCGCTTCCCGAATCTTCCGCTGCAAAAGCCAAAGTTCCGTACGTTACACGAGATACGGTCAGCGGTCCCGTCATACGGATAACCGGCGGCGTTGAATCGATTCTGACCTCGACCGTTTTTGGCATTTCCGCATTGCCCGCCCGATCCGTACTGTAGTAAGTAAGCGAATGAATCCCGTCTCCCGACACCGTTACGGTGGTCCCGGCCATCAGCGATCCGTTGTCCAGACGGTAATTCGTCTGAGTGACACCGCTCAATTGATCGTAAGCCGACAAGGTTACGGTTTGGGCCTCATGGTGCCAGCCAGGAGCTGCGTTGTCGACAGTTACAGGCGCAGTGCCATCCACCGTCAATGTCGCGGAAGACTGGAATCCGCCATCCCTGGTTGTCACTGTAACGGCGGTTACCCCGTCGCTTACCGCTTTTACCGTCCCGCTATAGGTGACATCAGCAACCGTTGGATTCGCGCTCGACCAAAGCAGCGTCTTATCTGTGGCCTCAACCGGTGTGACGTTAGCCGCTAACGGCGCTTCCTGTCCAGGACGGAGCAGCAGCTCTTGAGGTTCCAGGGAAACGCCCGCTGCCGGAATCGGCGGGTTATAGTCCATGAACAGAAAGGAATCATACAACGCTGTGTTCTTCGAGTCCGCCGTCCCTTTGGTCCATTGGATAAAGTCATCCCGGCCGTTCTGGAGATCCGCATCGTTGACGGCGACGTTCAATCCGATGGTTCCTCCGAGCCCTGGCTTCAAATCTTTAACATAGGAGGATGGTATTTTCACCTCGTACATCGTTCTGCCTGCCGCCTCGTCCCGAACCGCTCGGAACGGCGTCAGTCCGCTCACGTCCCCATTCGGATTCGGCAGCGTGGAGTTAAAAATATTGACGAGCAGCTTACCGTCATCCGTCAGGGCAAAGCCCCATTCCGTATCATCCGCGCCATACGGCGATTCCCGGTTATTCAACGGGTCCAGACTGATCTGGACAGAGTCATTCTTCCACAAATTGGCCGCATTCTCCGATTGTTTATGGATGTCATCCCGAACCGAAACGGCTATATACAGTCCATCGGAAGCCCACTTGGCGTACGCCGTCGCCTCCAAATTGTCCGGATCGTGGTAGCCGCTCGAATTCTGCGTCTTGCTGCGAAGATGAAACGGGAATGCATCCTGCCAATCGCTCAGGTCGCCGTCGACCGTCACATTGCGGGCCTGCTGAATAAGATTGAATTCGACCGGCATGACCGGATCGCGGAAAATCTCCTTGTTACGGGCCGTCTCTTCAACTTGTATATCTACGGCATATTCGTTGAACGGCAGAGGTTGATGATACGTCCACCGGAAATCCAGCTGAACGTGTTCCCCTTTCTGCAGCGCGCTGAACGCATCCGAGGCGACCGGCACCAATAATGCGCCGTCCGGGCCTTTAACGGTTACCTTGCCTGTCTTGGCTAAAGACGAAGTTCCTGTCAATTGAATGGACAAAATATCCAATTCTTCAATGGTCTTCTTCACTGGAAGGAGCTTCACATCGATGCCGTCTTCTACGGTTAACTGCACCTTCTTCGAATCGAATACCGAGCCGTTATGCACGATGTCAAAAGAAATATCATATCGGCCCTTTAGGGAATTCTCCGGGACGAGCACAGCGTAGGACTGCTCAAGCGAGCTTTGCGCAGGAATCGTCACATCGGTTGTCGCCGGAGAAGATTCCCATCCAGCCGGCACTTTCAAGTTGACAGTAACCTGTTGGGGAACGTCCGTGTTGTTTACCAGGGATAGGTTAATCGTACTGGCGTAACCGGCCTCTCCACTCTCTTGTGTCGGTACGACATTGGCCAAAACGCCGATAAATTTGGCTGCCTCCGAATCAACAATGGCAGCAGCTGCTGCCGCAAACTCCCGCGCCAATAAATTGTATGCGTAGCTTTCTGCGAAGCTGCCTCGTTTGAAAGCTGCTTCCGCCAGCCTACCGTATCTGTTCAAGCGCAGTACGGCTGAGGTTGAGATCGGCATGACGCTGTAGGCGCCTTTTTTGGCATTGAACGATGCGGTCGCGGCTTGCACCGCGGACGCATAATCCAGGCTGTTCGCGCCGGAGCCTTCGAGTGCAAAGGACAGGGCGACGGATACGCTCTCCGCCATGTTATATAGCGCCTCAAGCGCCACGTATCCGGAAGCATGGTCCACGGAGCCGTTCTTGATCTGCCCGGCGATCTGACCCATCAATGTGTATATCTCCTTGACGCCCTGCTCCAACCCAGTTGCCTTGCTTCCACTCCCCGCCGCCGCCTCTATCTGCGAGGCTATGCGGTTAAGCTCTGCCATATCGGCCTCGATCAGAGCCGCGTTGTCCTGCGTCTTTGCCACGCCAAGCTTGAGTGCCGCTGCCTGCCGCTTGCCTTGCAACAGCTTCATCGCGGATTGGAAAACAAATTCGGCGGATGCCCCCGTGATGTAGACAGGCGATCCGGATACAGTAAGCTGCACGCTACCGTTCACGGCCGTTACAGGAATGTCTACACCATTAATGTCCTTGATCTGCACGCCCCCTGCGGCAAATGGAAGCGTGATCGTGCTTACAGGTGGTTTGATGGCCGGATTGTCTTTTTGGTCTACTTTTTTCCATGCAGCTATAACCGGTTTTCCTTTGTTCAGAAACACATGAATGGCGACGTCCGGATCACCGGTGTCCCAGGTTCCGATGTAACGCGCTTGATCCAGCGTAGTCATCAATTGATTGACGGCGGCGTAAGCCAGCTTCGGCCTCCCGTCATTGTCGGTCATCCCCCAGAAAATATCGTAATACCGATCATCCGTACCGTCATTTTTGTAATTGTAATATTCGTATGCCTTCACCTGATCCGTTATCATATCGTTCAGGAAGGCGCGAACGATATAGTCGCGCTGAGTTTCCTCTGAAACCGAAGGGTAACCGGCTTTGGCCGTCGGCCAGCCGCCCTCCGTCAAATAATAATCTTTCCATCCACCGTAAACGTTTACAAGTTCTTTCACGCCGTCAATGACACTTTGTAAGTTGCCGTCCGGCATGGAGTTATAGACATACGGATGATAAGAATAGGCGTCGGCATAATCGAATGAGCCTGCTTCCAACTCCTTGGGAAGAACGCTGCGCACGCTGGAGGTGTGATCGCCGGCAAGCAGCATCGCGTCCGGATCGGCCTTTTTCATATTCAAATATGCTACTTTTTGTAATTGTACGAATTCGCTAGGCACATAGGGCTTGGAGAAAATCTCGGGTTCGTTCGGCATCTCCCATTGCCGGATTTGGCCTTTATATCGGCTGACCGTGCGAGCTACGAAGTCGCCCATTGCTTTCAGAGAAGAGGTCGTGTTGACGGTTCCTTCCTGATAGCCGGCGTTTTTATCAATGCCTAACACTGTAATTTGATTAAATCCATACGAAAACAGCTTATTAAGCTGCGGATCCACCCTGCTGTAATCGTACACCGTATTTCCTAATGCATCCTTCACGTTTTTGTCCACGTCTTCCCATGAAATGCCGGAGCGGTGGTGGCGCGCCCCCAACTTGCGGGCTCCGTCTATGATATCGTCGTTCCAATTGAGCGCATAGTGCGTGTTCAGGCCGAACTTACTCTCATTGTCCAAATCGGGTGCCAGGACGGGCGCTGCTTGATGGATCACGGCCAGCCGCATCTTTTTCGATTGGGCAGGCTGCGCTATGCCATCAACTGTAAAAGCAGCCGACACTTCAAAGGTGCCGATCGCGCTAAGCCTTGGCTCAAAAGGCACAATTTCGGTTTGCTTCGCATATTTTTCTAAACGGTACGACTTCGTTCCTGTTGCAACGATCGATTGGTCCCCGTCTGCCCGGCGCACGGTATAATCGATCTGAAAGTCATGCGCCTCCGCTCCTGCTTCCAAAGCCAGCTTGAAGCCCGGCGACTCCTCCTGCGTATAAATGCCGGCATAATTGCCGGAAGGCTGCAGATCCATCACATAAGGCACCGGGATCGGTTCAATGGTGAAATTGTCAATCATCAAATTGATGCCGCCAACGACATTCCATTGAAAGTACCCTTTCTTCAGTGCGAGCGGATCGGAATCGTCCCCGCTTGCGATTTCCACCCCGTCAATGAACAGCTTATGGGTGATGCCGCTTACGCGAAGCTCGTAATCATGCCACTCATCGAGCATCGATTTGACATAGTTGGCTATATAATAGTTGCCGCCGAGCGTTGTTTTCCGCATGATAAAATATTTGGAGTTATGTGTCGCCCACTCCATAGCGTTATTGTTCGCGTCGTCGACGGCACGATAACGAAACCGCCAGGTGTTCTGCACAGCTGTGCTCGTTCGTTCGTATTTCGCTTTGAATTTGACGGTAAAATTATCCGCGTTTTGGTACATCGGAATATTCAGCTTGGCGCTGCCCGAACCATTCAAATTGAACACTTTATTGCCATCCGGAAGCTGGATGACCTTGGTGTTACCTCCCACTTTCCAACCTGCCGGCGCCGCACCCGCCGTCTCTCCTTCAAAGTCATTCGCATAAGGCACGATCTCGCGGATAGGGACAGTAATCTCCCCGGTATCGGGGTAGCGCGCCACCCTGCCTGCAGCGTCTTGCGCCGTTATGTAATAACGAATCTTGTTATCCCGATTCGATCCGGCAATTGTGCCCGAATACGGGCCACTCCCGCTTCCCGCGGCCGGAATGATTTGATCAGGCGCATCGTCCCCATAGGCATAATGGATCGAAGCGCTGGCAGAGGCATTCGACACATCCGTCAGGGTGAAGGAAACCGGCAGATCCGTATTATATGGAACTTCTGCCGCCGGGGTATGTACGATCTTGAACGCAGCCTCTGGGGCAATCGGCGTTACAAGCAGCTGCTTCACGTTCACGCTAACGGCTGGACCGATACTTTTCAGCGAAAAGCCAATCCCGCCTGCGGTTAGCGCCGAGTCGCTAAACGTCGTAACAGAAACCCCATCAATGAGGAGCTTATACTCGCTCCCCTTCACCTCAATCCGGTATTGATGCCAATCCGTTAGACTGAATCCCGTGACGGCCGCTCCAATATCGACAGGTGTCCCGACCTGAACGCTTGTAGACGAGTTCGGATATTTCCATAATTCGACGGACTTCGTATTTTTAAATTCAAGAAAATAATAACTGGTCCCTGAGGCGTAACGGAATACCAGCCTGAAGCGGTCTCCCTTCGCCATAAATCCGATGTTGTAATCCGTGGAGCCATAAGGCAGCTTGGATGACTTGACTATCGCGCGCTGGGGAGAAGTCGCATCTGTTGTACCTTTAAGCAGGGCATCTATCCCACTGCCTTCGGTTGCCCATGATGTGCTTCCGAACAAATCCCAGTTGCTCAGACCTCCTGCAAAATTGTCCTCAAACAGCGGTGACGGCTCCGTCGCACCGGCATGAACCGGAAACCAGGGCAGCAAAAGCAAGGCAAGCATCAGCATGCATAAGCTTCTAAACGTTCGTTTCATAAATCAATCACCTCCAGTAATGGTGAAAAGAACCCCCGCCAATCCAGGCATCTCATAACTGGCGGGAGGTTCCGGTTTCTAACAGATTCTACTTGCCTGACTTTTTCTTAAAAGATTCCTCCAGCTCGCTCAAAATTTTGGCTCCGCCTTGCGATTTCCACTTTTCCACGAATTCGTCGAACTTCTTGATGTCGCCGCCCATAATAATTTGCGTAAAGACGGAATCGCGCATCGTGTTCAGCTCCACCAGTTTGGCGATTTTGGTCGGGGAGTCCAGATAGTTGGATGCGTCCGTAATTTGGAATTTATTATGAATAGCGACGTCCAGCGCCTGTGAATGGCGAAGCGGAAGCGACTCCAGGTAACGTGGCCAGCCTTTGAGACCAGGAGCGAACAGGTAGCTTTGAATCGCACGGAAGTTTCCGTTCTTGTCTTGCTGCGTCTTCGGATCGACCAGATCGGTAACAACCTTCATCTTGCCGTTGTCGATCTTGTAATCTTCTCCTTCAATGCCCCATACGGTTAGCATTTGGTTCTCAAGCGACAACGAGTTCTCGATGATGGACAGCACTTTCTTCGGATCCTTCGTCTTGGCGCTGATCGCGTGCATTTGACCGAATGGTGCGCCAGCTGGGGCAACCGCTTTGCCATCCGTTCCGACAAGCGAATCGGTCAAGGTCAAATATTTGAACGGTTGATTGGACTGGTCAGGGAGCTTCCCGTCTGCTGCCAGTTTTCCGGATTTCTTAAGCTCGTTGGTTTCGACCTGGGTATCGTAATCGTTCGGCGTGGACCACCAGCCCATCCAGGAGAATAATTTACCGCTATACAGCTTCGCCCGCAGCTGCTCTTCTTTAATGGTCGCGAATTCTTTGTCAATGAGTCCTTCTGCGTACATTTTTTGCAGATACAGCAGTGCTTCTCTCATTTTCGGATCAATATCATAGTTGTTGAACTTACCGTCCTTCTCCGTGAAAAAGCCGGGTGTCACGCCAAAAGCGCCAAAAATATGATCAAAGGAATTGTTGGCGTACTTCTGCTGGCCGATCTGAGCCGTATAGCCGCCCAGAGGAATCACGTCCGGCTTCTCCGCCTTGACTTTTTTTAGCAGGTTGTAATATTCATCCAGCGTTTTCGGTACCTGAGCGCCCATGCCTTCCACATAATCCTTACGCAGCACCAGGTTCCAGCGGTATCCGGCCCCCGGTCCTCCCTGATAAGGGATACCGTAAATTTTGCCGTTCACTTTCGCCTGCTCGAACACTTCCTTCGGCACTTCCTTGAGAATATTCGGCGTATCCTTTTCGTTAATCAGGTTCGTAAGGTCGACGAAAGCGCCCTGCTGCGCATATTTCTGGAAATCGTCGGCAAAATCGATTCGGACCACATCGGGAATGTCGCCGCTGGACATTTTCAGATTCAGCTTCGTTTTGTACTGCTGGACGTCCACCATCTCCGGAACGATTTTGATGTTAAGCTTTTTCTCGACGGCTTGCTTGACGGCATCTTTCGTTGGATCGTAAGGCTTGGAGATGTCCTGAGCCTTTAACCATTTAAGCTCGTAAGGCTCCTCCGATTTTGGTGCTGCCGAGACCGTACTTGCTGACGGCGAAGACGAAGCCGCAGCCGGGTCGCCGGCCTTACTGCACCCCGCGACGGTAACCGTGCCGGCCAATATGGCCGCAAGCACGCCATGCGACCAAACTTTCGCTTGATTTGACATGATGAACAGACCTCCTTGGTTTTTCTTTTATATGCGCCCCATGGGGATGAAGCCGGAAAGCAAACCTTCTAGCCTTTCACCGATCCGATCAGCATGCCCTGTTCGAAATGCTTTTGAATGAACGGGTAGATGATAAGTATGGGTAAAGCTACGATTACAATGGCGGCCATCTGGATGCCGATTGTTGGCGGCGGCGTTGAGCCTGCCGCTTCAAGCAGCTCCGGTGGGAGGCTGGAACTGGCAATAATGGTACGAAGCACGAGCTGTACGGGAGCTTTGTGCCAATCGGTCACATAGAGCATCGCATTGAAAAAGTCGTTCCAATAGACGACCAAATAAAGGAGACCGATCGTAGCAATGACCGGCTTGGATAAGGGCAGCACGATCTGCCACAGAATTCGGAACTCGGACGCGCCATCGATCGAAGCGGATTCCCGCAAACTCTCGGGGATGCCTTCAAAGAACGATTTCATAATGATCATGTTGAAAGCGCTGTAGGCCATGACCAGAATGAGCACATAGTTCGTATTCAGCAAACCCAACTGCTTGATGGTGATATAGGTGGGGATCATCCCGCCCTTGAACAGCATGGTGAAAACGAAGTAGAGCATCACGACTCGCCTGCCGGGCAACCTTTTCTCCGCAAGCGCGTAAGCCGCTGTTGTGGTAAGGAATAACGCGAGCAGGACGCCTCCTGCCGTATTGCGGATCGTATTGCCGTAAGCGGAAAAAATCAGCGAACCTTCCTTGAGCAAGTAAGCGTAGTACTCCAAACTAAGCGAGGTCGGAAACAGGATCAAACCGTTCTTCTCGCTGAAAATATGGTACGGTGTCACCGATACGGAAATAACGTACCAGAAAGGAATCACGATGATGATCGTTAAAACGGTCAGAACAACATAATTGGTCGCGACAAAAGCGCTCTCGCCTTTCGTAAGCTTCATCGGTTCTCTTCTCCTTCGTCAGAATATACCGGAATCATGGATCCGTTTGGCGACTTGATTGGCCACCAGCATCAACACAAGCCCTATAGCCCCTTTGATGACGTCAGCAGCAGCCGCAAGGCTAAGACTGAATTGCTCGATGCCTACACGGTAAATGTACGTATCCAAAATATCTCCGACTTCGAAGACCATCGGATTGTACAAGTTGATGACCTGATCCAGACCGGCGCTCATGATATATCCGACTCTCAGGATGAAGATGACGATGATCGTCCCTGTAATACCCGGCAAAGTGACGTGAAGAATTCGCTGAAATCTGGTCGCACCGTCCATGATAGCCGCCTCATATACTTCCGGGTTAAGCCCGGCAATGGCGGCGATATAGATAATGGCTGCCCAGCCCATTTCCTTCATGGCATCCGTGACGACAAGGATCGTACGGAAATAGGCAGGCTCCACAAGCAGGTAAGCGGGATTGCCGCCGAAGAACTCGATGATTTTGTTAATGACACCCGTTTCGGGCGAAAGCAGCAGCGTGATGATTCCCCCGTACACGACCCAGGACACGAACCTTGGCAAATAGACGGCCGTTTGGAGCGTTTTTTTGAACCAGACAACCCTAATTTCATTGAGTGCAAGCGCTAACAAGATCGGACAAAGAAAGCCGCTGATCATTTTGTACAGGCTGATAAGCAGCGTATTCTTGAAAGCATTCAGGAACATCTCCGATTCGAACAGCGCCCGGAAATATTTGAGCCCGACCCATTGGCTGCCGGAGAAGCCCTGAATGGCATTGTAATCCATAAACGCAATGCTGATCCCGTAAAGCGGGAGATAATCGAATACGAAAACCCAAACGATGGCGGGAAGCAGCAGTGCGTATAACAACTTATATTTCCAAATCCTCCTTATCTGTCGCATCAGCGGTGTTTCTCTAGATTCGGTGATCTTGGCGGTCACCAGTTCCATCCCGTTCTCCTCCTGTCCGTTCTCTGTCTCTGACCATGCCCGATGAAGAAAGTGCTTACACTAGCTAGCTTATCGGAAATCGAATGGCCGGAAAACCGGAGCGAAGGACAATAATACCGGGGAAAAGTCATAAAAACCCGCTAAGTTCAAAGTCGCACGCAGTATCTATCTGCTTTACCGCCGGATACCGTCATAAAGAAGTCTAATCAGGGCCAATGCCCACCCCGTGCATACCCCAAAAGGACCGGCACAACATGTACCGGTCCTGAATCTTACCTAATCATTGACTGACTATGAGGAACAGTAACGGTCGTCACCGCATCCGTTTTATTGCCTGCACGATCGATAACCGTATACGTAATGGTATAAATTCGTCCGCCGCCGTTACCGGCCCTTTCAGCCCGAAGCATAAATTGCGTATCCGCAGCGCCGATTTCTGCACCTTGAACGTCGTTTGGCAAATCGCCTTCACCTAACCCGCTGTCCGGCTCGTTGCTGGTAATGGATGTAAGGACAACAGAGCCAATTCCGGATAAGCTGTCATCGGCATAAACAGATGCACTCACCGTAATCATTTGGTGATTAGGCGGCCACAGAGCGGTTTTATCCATAACGACTCTAAGACTTGGAGCCGTCTTGTCAATTTGTACGGTCGCCGTATGCGGAGTTTCAACGTTGCCTGCTCTGTCAACGCTCCAGTAGGAAATCGAGTGCGTACCCTCTGCCGTTATCGCAATGGATGTGCCTTGCTGCTGGGCCCCACCATCAACCGTGTAGTAAGTGCCGACAATACCTGAACCGCTATCACTGGCGGTGAGCGTTACATTCACGTCCTTGTTCACCCAGCCGGCAGGAGCGTCATCCGTAGTCGCAGGTGCCGTTTTGTCGATGTTGATACCCGCTACAGCAACAAAGGCGGTATTCCCTGCTTGATCCGTGGCTTCCCCCCTCACACTTTGATCCGTACCTTCCGCAGAGACGGTAGTGTCCTGATTACAGCCCCCTATGCCTGACAAGGCATCCGTACAGGTAAAGTGACGTTACATCGGTGTTATACCAGCCGTTCTCGTTTGCACTCGTCGTCGGTGCACCTGTGATGATCGGATCCGTCGAATCCAGATGGATGCTGACAGACTTTGCGGCTTCCACGTTTCCTGAATGGTCTGTCGAGCGATAGCTGACGGTATATTCGGAATCTTTATCCAGCGTCACCGGTTCCGAATACAATGCCCATGAAACGCCCCCATCCAAACTGTACTCCGTTGTCGCAGCTCCGGACAGATTGTCTTCTGCACTTAAAGTCAGCTGTACCGGATGGACATACCAGCCGTTGGCTCCATCCGGAAGAGCCGGGTTTACCGCAACTGCGGTGACCGGGGGCGTGCCATCCATTTGGGGAGCGGGGCCAACCAGTTCTACGTCATCAAACCAAGCGGTTCCGGCTCCCTTAAGCCTCAAATCAAGCCCAATCTTGGCAGCATCAGTCGGCGCCGTTGCGGTCACTTCGATTTGGGTCCAATTACCGGTGCCCCTCACAAAATTTGAAAAGGAAGTATTGCCGGAGACCGTAGTCCCGTCGTTCTTGAAGAACGTTATTCCTGCATGGGCCCCGTCAACTAGGTTGACATTATTGGTTTTAACCCATGCTCTGAGCGTATACGCGCCTCCGGGATTAACGGCTATCCGCTTACCGCCCGTCAGGCTCCACCCGCCGTAATCGCCAGGCGCTTTATTATCGATTTTCACAGCATGGCCATAGGTTCTGGACGTGACAGTGTCCCATGTTCTGACAGGGGTTCCTCCCCAAGAACTGTCGGTCCAGTCATCAGGGGTTGTTCCTCCCTTTTCAAAGCTGCCGTTAGGAACAATCACAGACTCACCTTGTTTGGTTATCGTCCAATTGTTGAAATTGTAGGTCATTACTTCACCGCCCTGAGTCGCGGTAAACGTATCCGAGTTCTGACCCTGCTGAAGCCAAGGCGTATCAAAAAGCTTGAAAGCCGAATAATTGATGGCATTGCCATTGATTTTATGTGTGTTGTTATAAGCGTCGGCAGCTGAATCAAAGGTAATGTCCATCGAATCTCCGTTTAAGCTTTTGTAAATCAGACGCGGATTCGTATCATCGATATGAGAACTGTCTATCATCGTATTCGTCAGAATAGCGTTCTTGAAGCTGACGAAGTCCGGATACTCCGAGGCATCTGCGGTTTCTAGCACCCAGCCGTTCGTGTCAGCCTGACTGCGAAGTATATTATAGTTATAAAGCAATTGCTTCGTAGGATGCAGTTGGGTCGTTGTCTTGACTTTATTCGCCGGATCCGTAGGCGTCTGATAATACCAGGCGTAAGGCTTTATCATTTTAAAGGCAAAATACATCGGACCGGTATCGGAAAAGACCCATCCTGATTGCTCTTGCCGGGTTATGATCGAGCCTGTGTCCGGAAACATGGCGTTGAGATAATTCGAGCTTGGGCTGTTTACTAATTTATACACAGCTACGGCCGCTTTCCCGTCCTGCATAATCCGATGGTTTGCGGGTTGATCGTAATTTCCAATAGGGCTGTCGCCCTGATCGGCATTGACCCTAAACAGCGGGTTCGGCTTAGCCGAATGCCAGCGTAAGGCAACAGGAATATCTTCAATCCAGTTATCGACCCGATTGTAGGTTACCTCAGTTGCAAGGCCCCAATTCGGTTGTACATAAGCCTGACGGTAGGTTTTCAAGTTGCGTCCGCTCGAATTCTGCATATTGGTCTTGCGTGAGGTGTAGCTTTTATTCGCAGACTGTCCGATTCGGACAGCCATTTCCGGCGGCGTATAGTTCATGCCACGATACAGAACCATACCCAAATATTCTAAATAGGGCCGGTAAGTGGAAGGAACCATGGCGTCCGATTCGCCTATCCCTTCCTGCGCGCGATGGGAGCCGAAATACATCCAGGATAAAGCCGTATGGTCTGCCCCTCTCCATGTCGGGTCGCTCGCTGAAACGGAGTCGCCTTTTGCCCGATTAGAAGTGGAAATGAAGTTTCCGTCAATCCAGTCATTCGCCCACTCAAACCACATCACATCCATGGCCATTTTTACTTTCTGCTTAAAATCCGGTTCATTGGAATACTGGTATAAGGCATTCAGACAGAAGTAAGTCATAAACGTGTATTCCGGGCTTTCATATTCAGCCCACCCATAATGAACCCCCGCATTAATCATAGCCTCGATATTAGCTCTATTCATGCTTTTCAGCGTATCCCCGGAATTGCCATTCAAATCTTTAAGATCGGGAAAATACTGGCCCACTAAATATCCTGCCGTATAATTGCTCATCCTGAGGTTTTCAGTTTGCGGCAGCTTGGCATAAGCATATTGCGAGAAATACCATTTGACATGGTCCATCATGGAACTTCTGAATTGGTCGCCGACCATCAGATAGGCATACATTTTGGAAACCGTTTTATACTGCTCGGGATCATAAATTTGAAACATTTTGTCAATTTTTTGAAGATTCACATCTACATTTTGTTTATCGAGAATTTGGGCCACGTACTGGACGATATTTAATTGCAAGCCCATTTCCGACATGGTTTTGGTTTTGTCCCATAGCCACTGTCTTCTGCTCTCGATCGTTCCCGGATAGGGTGAATTTGTGCTTTCCGACGGAGGGACTTGGCCGATGCTCACATGATCGAATATCGCCGTGGCCAGCTTTCCAGTGTTGTGGCTCGTCACTGCCAGTCCGAAGTACACCGTCTCCGGCAGATTCATCGCCTCTTTCTTAACCAGCGTCCAGTTCGTGCCGTCACTCGAATCGTAGGCGCTGATCACATTGCCCACCCGCACCAGCTTTACCCAATATGGCGACACCGCTTTCGTCCCCGACGTCAGTGTTGAGGCCGCTCCCGTTTGTAGACGATCTAGATAAACCGCCCCGTTGGCAGGCGTAACCGCCATCATCGCATAAGGCGACTGCTCCGACATGCTCCCCCGGATCATAACCCCAGGCTTTGTCCAAGTGACCGTATTCTCCACACCGTAGACGCGGGCCACCACTTGGCCATCTCCCTTCCAAGGCTGGTATACATACTGGAACGCATCCTCCGTCCCCCAAATATCAGTACCGGAACCCTGTACCCTGAACGTGCCGGTATCCGGGTTGTAGCTTGCACTGCCGACAGGATTTACTTTGCCGATATCCCGGTTTCCCAAAGGTGCAGGCAACCCGCCGGCCGATGGATCCGTCGTCGCCGAGACTTCATTACTGGCATCCGATACGTTTCCCGCACCATCCCTCGCTTTCACGGAATAACGATACGTCGTATTCGGCGACAATCCAATGGCGGCATACGTCGTTGTGACACCGCTTACATTATCAAATAAAATGCCATCCCGGTAAATGTCGTATCGGGTAACGCCCACATTGTCCGTCGAAGCCGTCCATGACAGGTTCACACTCGTATCCGACTTCCCCGTAAACGTTAAATTTGATGGCGCCGTAGGCGCTTGGCCGTCCTGAGTCTGCCCGGTTTTCACTTCATAAAGCGCCAGATCGTCGATGATGTAAGCTTCATCCGTACCGCCGGTATCAACGCGAACAGAGAATGCAAGCTTCACACTCGTGATGGTGCGCTGCCCGCCATTGGGGTACACCTTAAATCGGTAACTCGGTAAATCGCTGTCGTTAACCGGCAGCAGCACATCCGGCTGGCTGTTCAGATAAGCCGCGGTACCCGCAATACTCGGCACATCCGCCGGGAAGCGAGGTACCAGATTATTGTCGTAAGGCGCGAATTGGAGCTGGGCGTAAATATCTTTGGCTACAGGCTTATCGCTTGCAGCGCTGCGCTTGAGCTTGTATTCGAGGATAAACTCCACCGGAGGGCTTCCCGCCGGCATATTATAGACTTCATTGATGCGATTCTTGAGTCGGCCGCTGTTCAACTGATAATAAAAATAGCTGGCCAAATTCGAACCGAGCGAAGCATCGCGAAGCTCGAGCGCGTTGTTGCCGTTAACCTTTACAATCTTTTGCGATCCTCCGGTCGTGCTCTTGTCTAACGTAAACGGGCTTGTTCCCCCGTCAAAGTGCGTATCCATATCCGCCGCCAGCAAGTTATCCAGCGTGTATGGCTCGCTTGCCGATGCGATAAAGACAGGCAGATTGCATAAGGCAAGCATCCATGCCAGTAAGAAACAGACCATTCTCTTGCTTTTTCCCATTATCATTAATACACCTCCATAGGTTCTACAACGATCATTCGCCATTTTGCTCGCGGTATTGGTTTGGCGTTAACCCTGTGTATTTTTTAAAGGAAGTAAAGAATGTCGTTTTCGATTGAAACCCGGAACGTTCAGCAATATCGAGCACCGGCCAATCGGTAGAGACGAGCAGCTGTTTCGCTTGCTCCAATCGCTCTTGATGAATGAAATCGGATAAGGTAATCAGATACGTTTCTTTAAAAACCAACCGGACATAACTGACGGAAAGCACCAAATAATCCGCTATACTTTCCAGAGTCAGCATAGGGTCGTGAAGATGCTGCTTTACATAATCGAAAATTTCCGATGCCAATTCTTCCTTCCGGTTGGAAGTCGAATGTTTGAGCGCAACGCTGTCGATAATTTTGACAAACTGGCCGTAAATCCACTCCTTCACATCCATTAGCGTATCGAATTTCTGAAGGAGCAAATCTACGCCGCCTGTCTCTTGATCCGCCATCACTTTGTTGAACGCCTTGAACATATAGAACAGCAGCAGCTTCAATTGGAACTGGCACTCCGCGTAGGTCAGGTTTTGCAGCTTGGCGAACAGCCCATCCAATTGCTCGCGCGCCTTCTCCTTCTGCGACTTGCGCACGGATTGGATCAGTTCTTGCACCAGCTTTTCATCAAAATCCGGCTGCTGTTCCGGCCAATAATCGCCCAAGTCATCCGCCACGTACACTTTATCCTGCTCATTGAAAAACCGGAGCAGCGTCAGGTCATAAGTACGATCGTACACGCTGCGCATTTGGCTCTGCACGGGCGTCTTCCCGCTGAGCGATACGGTGACGTGGAACTGCAGCCAATTGCTGATTTCCGCCCTTGCTTCATACAAGGCCTGTAGTGGCGTTGCGTCATCCGTGCCGCTACCAATGATGACGGCCAAATGGTCGCTTCCCAGGTCGACCGTCTCGGACACGAAGCCATGCTTCGTTAGAACCTCTTCCACGATATTGCCCATGGCATAAATCAGCAGTTTTCTGGAGGCATACGAATAACGATCCGAGAACGTCTGGAAGCGATTAATTCGCATGACCGCCAAATAAATATCGGAGCCGAGCAGCGCTTGCAAACGAGGGCTTGCTTTTTCCAGAAAAGCCTTATTGTACGCGCCCTGCAGCAGCCATTGCCGCAAAAATTCATGCTTGATCACTTCCTGATGGTTACGAATCACACTGTTCATTTCTTCCATCGTTTTGACCATATGATCAAGGCCCGACTTGATGATCGCGAACTCTGTGTTCGGCTTCGTCTCGGCCGCAGGCAAGGCGGAAGCAACGGTTTGTTTCATATGGCTGGCGAGCTGGCTAAACGGCTTGAAATGGCGGCGCGAGTTCCAAAACGTCAGCGCGGAAAGCAAGACGAGCAGAAACAAGCACATTCCCATGATTTCGAGCTCGATGCGATCGATATTTTTGCTGATGTCTTTCAATTTAACCGTAGAGTAGAGCTTCCAATCCTCCACTTTAAACGCATGAGCATGAATCAGGTACACATTATTGTTCAGATTGATTTGATGATTTTTCATACCCGGCTGGAGCAATTGCTTGGCATCGAACGTATCGGAACCCCCAAGAATGGCATGCTGCTCCCCGTCCATAATCATAATTCTCGCGGTCGCATCGTTCAGATTTTGCAGCAAATATTTTTCCAAAAGGCTTTTATCAAGCAAAATCACGACATACCCTTGGCTGGGAATTTTCGAACGGTTCGCAGGAGCCGTTAACGCCAAGTAAGATTGGCCATTCAGCGTATGATCGAAAAACCTCAACATTGCAGGAGGATGGTTCCGGATGCGGTCCAGCATATCCTGATCCTCAAAATCCGCAAACGTATGAATCCCATCCTTGGAATTAATCACCTGCTGCGTCTTCATATTCACCAAATAGGTCGAAGAGATGAATGACTGCAAGCTCATAAATTTAGAAACTGCTTTAAATGCCGCTGCCGCAGGCAAAGGTTCATTCGTACCCGACATCAGCCAATTCGTAATTTCAGGATCCTGGTACATATTTAAAGCGTAAGAGCGAAGATGATCCAATTGATACTCAAAGCCTTGAGTCAGGCTGTCGGTCTTCGTTTCCATCAATTGATTGATATCCGCATAAGCCTGATTGGAATATTGCTGCCTTAATAAATAGGAGAACAACAGGATAATAATCGTAAATAAAATTCCCATATTCAAAAAATTTCGAAGGTATGTTTGTTCTGGCAGTAATCTCCGCATCTGAATTCCCCTTCATCGTCTCTTGTCCCTATTTATTAAAGCACAAATATCGGCAGATGTGAGGTTCGATTATTGATTATGAGGTTTGGTTTTTACTTTTTGGCCAGAAAAGCATCAATTTGCTTTTGCTCTTCGAGCTGAATTTTTTTGGCTAAAGGTGCCGCTTCCGCTTTAAATTTGGCCCAATACGACTCGGGATCGACAACGCCGTTGAACAAGGCGGAATAATATTTGGCTTCAATCGCAGTGTACTGGGAAATCTCATTACTGACCGAAGCATTGTTGAAGGTAAACCCGGAAAGCTTGTCGACTGCAAAATTGCTGGCATCCGCCGTCCACTTGTTCAGCTTCTTGGTCTCTTCGTCCTGACTGGCATCCTGGCGGTCTGTCGTCGGATTCCAAACCCAGACATAAGGGAACCATTTATAGCCGTCGCCTTTAAACGTATACTGGTCATCCCCAATCGCTTCCCAGTTCTTATCCTTAATGCCATACACTAATAAATCATAGTTTTCCTTCTGGTTCGCCCAATCCAGGAATTGAATGGCCCGCTCCTTATGCTTGCTGACAACAGGAACCGAGATAAAATTGTATTGCTGCGAGTTCGTCAGGGTTGAGCCTTTGTTCAGATTCATGAACGTGACCGCTTCAAATTCCGCTTTAGGATTTCCGCCTTTCAGTGCCTTCTGGATATCGTCTTTCACGCCAAAATCATTGCTGACAACTATGGCGGCTTTCCCTTGCTTGGCCGGCTCCATAACATCCTTGATGGCCAGCACATCCGGGGTGATGATTTTATCTTGATACAGGTTGCGGGCATTTTGAATCCATGACCAAACCATCGGCTCCATCTGATCAAATAGATTGTATACTTTGCCATCGTTATTTTTCGTATACAAAGTGAGCGATTCGGAGAGCGCCGGGCTCGGTTTCAAATTCTCCTTATTATCCGCCCAATAATGGCGATAAGCGCCTTCCGACAACCCTTTGTTCACATCTTGGCCTGCCGGAACAAGCGGTGTGATGTTCGGCACCTTATCCTTTACCGCATAGGCAAATTTGATTAATTCATCATACGTTTTGATTGGAGCAATGCCGAGCTGTTCGCGAAGATCTTTCCTCACGTAATAAACACGTCCCTGAACAAATGAATTGCCGTTAGGGATTCCCATGATTTTTCCGTCGAATTTGTTCGCATCCCACATCTGCTGCGGACGGTTTTTGAGAATGTTCGGCCCGTACTTCTTGAGCAGATCGTCCAAAGGCTCATAGCTGCCAGCCGCAATTTGCTGGGTAAGGTGCAGCCAAGGCGCATCGAAGATCAGATCGATGTCTTCGCCGGAAGACAAGGTGACCTGCGTTTTCTGAGCAAGATCCGCCCAAGGAACGAAAACGACGTCCAATTTCACGTTTAAGGAATCGGCCATTCTTTTTTCCGCTTCTTGGATGACAGCGTCAAAATCTTTGGGGCGATCGCCGGGCACCATGATTTTCAGCGTGACAGGATCAAGCTTTTTCTGTCCTACGGCGGCATCCATTGATGCGCTAGGCGCGTTTGTAGCTGAAGGCTCCGCACCCTTATTGCTGGAGCATGCGGCGAGCACACTTGCCAGCATTATCAGGCTTAGCGCTGCACCTGTCCATTTTTTCGTACTCATTGTTACGACCTCCTATGTGTGTATATGATACCGAGAGTCTCGGGTGAATCCGCCGTGCCGTGTTGTCAGCCTTTTACAGCTCCAATGGTAATGCCTTTCACGAAATACTTTTGCAGAAAAGGATACAGAAACACGATCGGACCGATCGTCAGACAAACCGTCGCCAGCTGAATAGCGCTTGTGGGCGCGGATACTTGGTAACTGGCCCCGCCGCCGACGTAAGCGGAAACATTGAGATTCGAAATCAATTGGCGGATCATTAATTGCAACGGATGCAGCTTGTAGTTGTCAATGAAAAGCAGGGATAGATACCAGTCATTCCAATACTGGATGGCATAAAAGAGCGAGACCGTAGCAATCACCGGCGTGGAAATCGGCAAAATGATCTTATAGAAAAGCCGGATGTCCCCCGCCCCGTCAATCGTGGCCGCCTCGTTAATCTCATAAGGCAGAGATTTATAGAAAGCAACGAGAATGAAGGCATAGAACGGGTTCAGTAAATATGGCAAGATCAGCGCCCAAAGCGAATCCTTCAAGTGGAGCCAATTCGTCACCATGATGTAAAACCCGACCAATCCCCCGCCAAGCACCATCGCCAGATACGTTAAAAAGGAAAGCACATGGCGGTACTTTACTTTCGGATGCGCCAGCACATAGGCAAACATAGAGGTCATGATGACAGCAAGCACCGTTCCCACACTGGTGACAATTAG
Organism: Paenibacillus sp. GCM10027628; assembly: GCF_042676385.1. Lineage (NCBI taxonomy): Bacteria > Bacillati > Bacillota > Bacilli > Caryophanales > Paenibacillaceae > Paenibacillus > Paenibacillus sp. GCM10027628. The sequence continues at coordinate 70,805 of NZ_JBHTHA010000003.1, read as the reverse complement.
CGAATTTTTGTAACTTGTGAGAAATTGTCCTCCATGCAGCAAATACTTGTAGGCAGCCAGGCTCCACTCACTTGGAAGCATCTGGTAACCAAGCTGGAGAAAACTGGACTCGGAAGCGAAGGAATCCGCTAAGACGATCCAGAAGGGAATGACGCAAATGAGACTGAAACTGATAATGAACAAGTAAATGAGGCATAGGAACGCTTTCTCACGCCAGGACGTATCCGTTTGGATGCGTGTTCGAGCCTTATTTTTAGGTGATGTCATTGCTGCTGCTTCCATATACTCCTCCTAAAAAAGACTGGAATCGGGATCAATTTTTTTGGCGATTCGGTTGAAGATAAGAATAGTGATGAGGCCCATCAGCGATTGATAGAATACAACGGCCGAGGACATGCCGAAGTTGCCCAACTGGCGCAGCGCCCGGAACGAATACGTATCGATCACATCCGTCGTCGGATACAGAATCGAGTTATCCCCGATAATGCCGTATATCATACCGAAATCTCCGAAGAAAATACGTCCGACACCGAGCAGCATCAGCACAACGATCACCGATCGAATCGAAGGCACCGTAATATGAATGATTTGCTGAAACCGGGTTGCCCCATCGATCTTCGCCGATTCGTAATACTCGGATGAAATGCCCACGATAGCTGCTAAAAAGATAATCGAATAGTAGCCGGAAAACTTCCAGATGTAAACCAGCGTCAAAAGAAATGGCCACAGTTGCACACTTTGATACCAGTTAACCGAATCCATCCCGATATTCTTCAACCAGTTGTTCACCAAGCCGTCCGTGCTCATAAAAGCAAGCATCATTAAGCTTACAACGAGCCAAGAGATAAAATAAGGAAGAAAAATAAGCGATTGACTCATTTTCTTGATGACCGTGGACCTGATTTCATTAATTAAAATAGCCAAGACGATGGCAGTCCCGATGCCGAAAACAAGAAACAACAAGTTCAGAAACACCGTATTGAGCGTAACCCGCACCCAATCGTGCCCTCCGAAAAAAAACTTGAAATTGTCTAGCCCTACCCATCGGCTTCCCCAAATGCCTTTTACGGGTTGAAAGTGTTGAAACGCAATCAAGTGACCCAGCATGGGGATATAGGAGAAGATAGCTAAAAAGATGATCCCCGGAACGGCTAGTACATAAAGCTGACGATTCCTGGTAATCTCCCTGACGAAACCCATACGCATGATACTCCTTCCTGTCTGTAGTCGCTGCTGCTGCTCACACCTTCACAATAATGAGTTTTCCAGGCGCTGCATAGTTCGAAAACTGCTTATTCCGGCACAAAAGTCAGTATTCAAACTATGCGCAGAAACGGAACTACAAAGAAAATAAATGACTGTTCAATACTAAAAAACAAAAACCAGTCAAAACACTAAAATAAAGTGTTAGACTGGTTTTCGTTTATTTATTTACTATCGTTTTTCGTTATTGTCCACTGTAAGGTGCTTTATAAGCGTATATGGTTCCTCTTTTTATGCAAGGTGAAAATTGTTATTGTCTCTTAGATGAACCGCTGTCCCCGTCTGCCAATTCAATAAGCCTCCGGATGCCTTCTCGCAATAGCTGCTCATTCAGATAGGAATAGCTGAGGCGTATCCATGATTTGTACTCCTTGAGCGGATCGCAAATCGCTCCGGGCACAAAGGTGATTGATTGCTTGATGCATGTACTGAGTAAACGTTCAACCTCCACCGTTTCCGGAAGCTTCACCCATAAGTTGAATCCGCCTGCTGGGGAGTTCCACTGCCAGTCGGTAGCGGACAATTCCTGTTCTACGATATCCTTGCGGACCGCAAGCGCAATGCGAAGCTTCTCCATATGCTGCTGCAGCCGCTCGGAGAAAAAATAATGCAGAAAAATTTTCTGATTCACCAAAGGCGTCCCGCTGTCCGACAACAATTTGGCTTTTATCAGGTAGTTCATGATGGAAGGGCGGCACGCAACGATGGCGATGCCGAGGCCGGGAGCGATATATTTGCTGAAGCTGCGAAGATAAATGACCCATCCTGCCGTATCGTAAGCAAAAAGAGGCAGTGGCGGCTCTTCGCCAAAATAAATGTCGCGGTAAGGATCGTCCTCTAATAGCAGACATTGATACCGCTCGGCAAGCTCAACGAGCCTTTTCCTTTGTTCGGCGGGCACGATATAGCCTGTTGGACTTTGAATGGTGGGATTTAGATAAAACAGCCGCGGCTTGTAGGCTTGCATCAGCTTCTCCACCTGCTCCAGATCGTAGCCGTACGGGTGGATCTCGACCGGAACGATAGCTGCGCCTTGTCTTCTGAAAATATCAATCGCCGTGCTGTAGGTAGGACGCTCCAACATAACGGCATCTCTCGGCTTGACCAGTGCTCTGGCAACCAAATCCATGGCCTCCTGCGATCCGCAAGTGATCAACAATTCGTCTGCAGACAAGTGAAACCGGTGGCAATCGGTGAAGTAACGGCACAAAGCATCCCGCAGCTCCTGGTCTCCTTGCGCGGTAAAGTAGGTGCCGAGCATTTTGGGATACAAATCGAACACTTGCTTCACATATTCCGAAAAATAAAGATTAGGGAGCAGGTTCGGGTCGAGCAGCGATTTTGACAGTACATATTCGGCTTGCACCTGATGGATTTCAGAAAGATGGCTTTCATGCACGTAAGCGGAAATGATCGGATCATGTAGCGAATCCGCAGGAAGACTGCCGTTCGGTCTCACATAATAGCCGGATTTGTCCTTCGCTTCAACGATCCGATTTTCCTTCAGTAGCTGATAGGCTTTATAGACCGTCAGTCGATGCACATTGAATTCCATCGCCAGCGAGCGGATGGAGGGAAGCTTCTCATGCGGCTTCCATTCTCCTCGACGGATCCGATCCAGAATATAGTCATAGATTTGTTCAAACAGTTTTCCTGCATATCCGCTTGAAAGAACTGTTTTTTTCATATGTTTTGCCCCCAGGCCCATTAACCCGCAAATACACACTCGCGCATGTGTCTCTATTATACCGGAAACTCACGCCTTCTGTTCTAGAACTTTAAATCTGTTCTACTCACCTTCGTTTATGATGGGAAAAAGGAGGTTCTGATCAAGTCCGCTGGAAAATCCGCATATCACAAGAAAGAAGGTTTTGAGTATAAACAGAAACACTTTACTAACGGGTATCACCTATTGTTTGATTCCTGTGCTGGCGTGGGGAGGTATGTTTCCCGTCATGCAAGTTGCTTTGAAGGTTCTCGATCCGTTCTATTTCACAACGATTCGCTACATATGGGCTGGCCTCATTCTTTTGGGAATGCTGATCGTTTTCGAAGGGAAGAACGTTCTCCGATTGGAGGGGAAATCGTGGAAGTTATTGTTTTTTGGCACTGCTGGGTTTTCCGGCTTCGGTTTTCTTACCTTTGTCGGACAACAACTCAGCGGACCGTCAGGCGCAATCATTGCCTCCGTTATCATGTCGTTAATGCCACTAATGACGACGTGCGTAAATTGGGTTATGAATAAAAGTAAACCCAAGCCGTCTACTTTTATTTCAATTTTCATTGCGCTTTCAGGCGCACTGCTAGTCATAACAAATGGAGATCCCTCCCTAATCGTTCAAACCAAAGAGCATATTGGCGCCAGTCTGCTGATTATGCTTGGTGCTCTATGCTGGGTCGTCTATACGATGGGTGCCAGTCAAATTGCAGGCTGGTCTCCGCTTCGCTACACCGCTTTGACAACGTGCTTCGGATCCTTGATGAATATTTTAATCGTGCTGTCGGCAACGGTTTTTGGAGCCTTGACGATGCCAAGCGCGGAGAGGATCGGAAGCGCAGGATCGGAACTGCTGTATATGATCTTGATCGCAGGTGTACTTGCCGTGTTCACATGGAACGTCGGCAATAAAATTTTGAAGCCGGAGAACGGCATGCTATTTATGAACATCGTCCCTGTTACAACAGTCACGATCAGTGCCCTCCAGGGCGTTGAAGTCGGAAGGTTGCAGTTTGCAGGGACCCTCATCGTGATTATCGCGCTGGTGATGAATAATTTGATTCAGAGACAGAGGAAAGTAGCAGGTGAATATGCAAAATGACCATTCTTGAGCATTATCGGAAAGTGCTGAACGGAGAATTGGAGCAGTCTCCCGTTGAGCGCCTTATGGGACTGAAGCTAATTAGCGTAGAAGAGGGCGAGGCCACGTATGAAATGCAGGCTTCGGAACACCACGCGAATCCGCAAGGCACATGCAACGGCGGCATCATCGGCATTCTTGCCGACATGGCCATGGGCATTGCCTACGGCTCTACCTTGCAAAAAGACGAAACCTTCACCACGATCGAGATGAAAGTAAACTTTTTTAGACCTGTGTGGAACGCCAAAATAAAGGCCCATGCTACGCTGTATAAGCGAGGACAAACCATCGGGTTCATCCAATGCGATATTACTGACGAGAACGGTAAACTCATCGCTCATGCCTCAAGCACTTGTATGACATTAAGGGGCGATAAGGCGCAAGGCAGGTAGGCCCGCAGGACATGCCCATGAAACGATCGGTGATGGCTTCAATGACTCGCTGTTTATCTCATGACAGGAAGGGTGCAGTATAGCATGAAAAAATTAACAGCATTATTATTCCTCATCATGTTTGTGATCGGTACCGATACATTTTTGATTTCTCCGCTCATCCCCACTCTTCAGAGTTTGTTTCATATCTCGACCGAGTATTCCGGTTGGATGGTGGGAGCCTATGCTTTAGGTTATGCCGTGTTTGCACTGATTGCCGGACCGCTTTCTGATGGATGGGATCGAAAAAAAGTAATGCTTTCCGGTATGGTTTGCTTCTCGGTTTCAACCATTTTATGCGGTTTTGCCACAGGTTTTTGGTCGATGTTTGTATTCCGTTTTTTAGCCGGAGTCAGTGCAGCATTTACAGCGCCTCAAGTCTGGGCATCCATTCCTGCTCTGTTTCCTGCGCCAAAGATCGCCAAAGTATCAGGAATCGTAATGGCAGGCTTGGCTGCTTCCCAAGCGTTCGGCATACCTATTGGAAGCCTGCTTGCTGCAACCCATTGGTCTTATCCTTTTTTTACAATCGGTGCAAGCTCGTTATTGGTGGCGATATTCATCCTTTATGTTTTTCCCGAAATGAAACCGAATCAAGACCAAAGAGGCAGTATTCCTATATTTAGAAGATACGTCCCACTATTGACAAGCCGAATAGCGAGAAGATCTTTCCTGGCTCATTTCTTATTTCAATGTGGATTCTTTGCTGCCTTTTCTTTCATTGGAAAATGGATGACGGACCGCTATCACCTTTCGATTGATCAAGTGGGGTACGTGATGTTTTTCCTTGGTCTTGGAAATATGGTCGGGAGCATTAGCGGTGCTTATGTGATCAAAATGTTGAACCGTTTCAATACGATGGTTGTGGGCTTTCTTGTCTCTATTGCATGTTTTATTGCTTTGCCTCACCTTCCATCGGTTTCGGCTTTCGAGGGTGTATACTTTTTAATATTTGCTAATATGGGAATCGCATTTCCGCTGATTTTGGGACTGCTGAATTCGTTAAATCCGACAATCCGTGGCACGATCTCAAGCTTGGCCAATTCGATCATGTACGCTGCGACAACACTCGGCTCTTGGATCGCAGGCTTGATTTATGCGACTTTTAACGGTTTTTCCGCCGTAGGCATTTTTGCAGCTATTTGCTTTGCCGGTTCGTTGCTATCTTTTATATTAAGTGGTATTTTGACTATTCACTCGAAAACAAAAAAGGGACTTGCATCATAAATGCATTGAAGAAATTCAACATACTAAGGATTAGTGAGAATGAATTTGATTTTCTAATACAAGTGGTGACGAACTCTCCACCTTTAGCTTGCCCTCATTGTGGACGCATAGCGAACCTCTACAAGCTTCAAAGTGCCCCCCGTTATTCGTGAATCGGAAGAAACAACTCTGCTTGGTATTGATATTTCCACCATAAATTCCGAATACCCGGTTTTTTTTACAGTGAAAGTAACCTTTACAAGAGGAGGAAACATAGCATGCTTGAAACAGTGCTCACGATCACTTCGATGCAGACGCCCGAAGAAGCTCGGGCCTTCAAAACACTTAACGAGGAGTGGATCTCCCGAATCTTCACCATCGAAGAGGCGGACCGGGTAATCCTCGATAACCCAGTGGAGAACATCGTGAACAGAGGAGGAGACGTACTTATCGCACGCGACAGCAATTCGATCGTTGGATGCGTTGCACTCGTGCCAACTGGGGCTGGTGTGTTCGAGCTCTCGAAGATGAGCGTTACACCCGAGTTGCGGGGGCGCGGATACGGACGGAAAATCATCCATGCCGCCATTAACAGCGCACGCGGGCTTGGCGCAACATCGCTCTTTTTGGGCAGCAGCACCAAGCTACCGAACGCCGTTCATCTTTACGAATCGATGGGGTTCAAGCACGTTCCTGTTGAGCAGATCGGTCCCATGCCCTATGTAAGAGCGGATGTGTTTATGGAGTTGGAATTAAAGTGAATACGGAGACAAAATTATCGACGTAGACGTTCTGGATTTAACGGGTGACGATAGCACAATTTAAGCAGCGGGTCTAAGACTTTATTTTTCAAGTCGTGCATACTAATTTCTACAGGAAAGGAGATCCAAATTCAGATAGGAAAAGCTATACCTTGAAGCGAAAAAAGGAAGAACTTGAACTTGCTCTTCAAGGCTATGTAAACCCTCACCAACGTTGAAGCAGCCCATTCCGTTGCTGCATCAAAGAACTTTCTCGGAGCGATGTATAGACGTACAGCTGCTCGAAAAGGTAAAAAACGAGCAGCAATAAATGTGGCCCATGCTATGTTACGGATTGCGTTTTATCTTTTAACTCGTAAAGAAATGTATGTAGATCTATGTGAAGATTACTTTGACAAACAGAAGCAACAATCTATTGTAAAATATGCCGTTCGCTGCCTATTTTTCCGTTCCAAAAGGGATTATCATTCATGAGCCTATCAAGATTTCTACAGATGCTTCCTTCAAGGCAATGCCTAGCTCCTCATCGGGAAGACCATCCGTAATGATACGATGAGCGGCGTTCAGTGGGGCAAATGAAAACAGATCCTGTCTGCCGAACTTGGTTACGTCCAGGACGATGTTCACTTCCGCCGCCCGTTCGATCGCCAACTGCTTGATTTCCGCCTCATGCATGTTCGAGTTGCTGAAGCCATGCCTGACGGTCACCCCCGTAGTCCCGATGAACACGCGGTTGAAAGCCATTTTGGCGATGGCATTAGCGGCAACAGGCCCAACCAAGGTTGACGTATTGTCGAGCATTGCGCCCCCGATCACAATCGTCGGAATTCGCTTGCCTTGCAGTTCGGCAGCAATATTCAGCGCATTGGTGACAACGGTGATATTCCGGTCCGGCTGCAAATATTTCGCTACCTGAAGCGTCGTCGAGCCGCCATCCAGAAAGATGGAATCTCCAGATTCCACAAGTTGTGCCGCTCGTTTGCCGATGCGCATTTTTTCTTCAATTAATACGCTTGTCCGCTCATGCAGAGCGATATCTTTGCCCAGCAAAATCGCGCCGCCAAACGTACGGCGTATATAGCCCCATTGTTCCAGCTTCTCCATGTCCCTACGGAGGGTCATTTCGGTTACTTGGAACATTTCTTTCAGCTCGGCGATTTTCACCTCGCCGTCTGGCGCCATCCGGTCCAGTATTTGCTGTTGGCGTTGGTTCAGTTGATGATGCGGCATGAGAACCCCCAGTTCTTTCTTCGATGTCTCTATTATCCCAACATCTCATTCAAGGTTCAACCTGATTTCATAGTTAACGGTTTGCCCCGGTTCCAGGAAGAAGAGCGATCCCCACTCACGCTCTTTCCGTCTGCCTTCAACGAGGCAATTCGCAGGCTCAATGCCCAGCACATGTGTGCCGGCTCCCGGCATTTTCCATTGGATGAGCCTTGGCAGCGTCTCTGCCGACCATTGCAGCGAAACCCGCACTTTTCCCCTGCCTGAATGGAACGGAAAATTCGGGTTCTCAATTTGCACCCATGGTTTCTCGTTGCTGTCATGATAGTAAACACGCTCTCGATAACCGGCATCCGGGGCCTGCCAAGCTTCATATCCTTCGATCGGCATTTCACGCTCGCGCGCTTTCACCTGTGTTGAATGGAACTTGACCGTTGTTTCTTCGCTTAACAAAGGGAAACCGAAGTTGAAATGATACAGCATCATATGCGGACAACACTGAAAGCCCATATTCCGCACCTCATCCTGAATATGGATGGTGTTCTGCCCCAAGCGGCTGCGGATCTGCCTCGTCATCCGTAGATGACCGCCGAAAATGGCCGTTTCCTCGACAACGCCGGAAATGCGCATTTCCATCTCATCTTCGTGCCAGCTGCTTTCCGCTGCTACCTGTTTCGCCGGCGTATGGTGCACCCGGCCATGCAGCCCGAGCCTCTCGTCTTCGTCTTCGCATGGGGAGCCGACTTGCATCAATCCGCAGGTCATTAACAGGCCACCCGATGCCGTTCTCAACCAGCCGTTGTCCTGCGGCTCATAATAATGAGGATGCGCGTCCCCGTTACCGGATTGCCAGCTGATCGACGCGCCGTGGTACTCGGCCAGAGAGATGTCTAGTCCCTTGGTCGGCGTTACGTAATAACTAAGCCCCGCTCCCGTGCGAACCTGAATCTGCTCAACACCTGCTTCATTCCCTTCGACGCCCATGAATCGCCGTATACCGGCAATTTGCTCGATCCGGCCTACTCGCGCTTCCAATTCGCGTCTCGTCCATTCTTTACCGTAGAGATTCATCTCACCTGGCCCTACTCATCTTCCCGAATGACCGGCATCCGCTCAATTCGCGGATCCGAAAAAATATCATACTCGTCCCGGCTCATACTGGAAAACTCGGAAACGACCGCTCCCTCATCGCAGGCCTGAAACCAGTGCTTAACGCCAGGCTGGATCGTGTACTGCTCTCCCGGCAGTAAAGCTATTTCATGAAATACCGTGTAGTAAGCTTCGCTGCCCGCCGGCAAGCTCGCTTGGATCGACGGAGCCGCTTCTCCCTCCACATACAAAAACACTTTCCCTGCCCTGCAGCGGAACGTTTCCATTTTGCCAGGCTCACCGCCTACGGGCGGGTGCAAATGCTCGGGGCAAGTCTGATTCGGGAACAAGACTAATTCTTTGGCGCAATATCGGTCTGTATTGACATACGTAACGAGCTGCAACCCCTGAATTTCAAGCTGGCCGAGCCCGAACCCGGCGACTTCAATATGTCCGATTTCATGCGCAGTCAGAACAATACCGCTGGCCTTTAAAATCGCCGCCGTCTGCTTCTGAGCCTGGCTGACTTCACTTCTTTTCATCCGGCATCCCTTCCCGTCTCCTGCAATTTATGATGCGGTCCTACCCACAGCTGCTGTTCATTCAGCGTCCAATCCGTTATTTCAAGCTTCATCTCCCGCTTGGCCCATCCCCTGCCAATTCGGCTGAGAACGTCCGACCAATGGGGAATGCCGCTAGTCGCATCGGCCTGTTCCACATTGAATGCACCAACCGCTACTGCAGCATGAAGCGTTTCCTCCATGGGCAAGCCTTGCATGAAGCCATATAGAAAGCCTGCAATCGTACAATCGCCGGCTCCAGTGGTTCCCTTCACAACTACCTCGTAGCAGGAAGTAATGAATTCGCAATTGAGCCAGTTGGCGCGGAGTTCCGGAGCAGGAGCGCAAAGTCCCATTGCAGATAGACGGCCTTCATCCGAAGTCGTGCGGACATAAAAGCCGTGTTCACCTAATTTAAGCGCCACGATAGCCGCTCCCATTTTCAGTAACTGATCGGAGAGATCGGATAACAACGTTCCGCTAGCGTAGGGCAGCAAGTCTCCTGAAGGAGCCTCTTTCAACAACTGATGATAGCGCTCTCGTTCCAGCATATAGAGAATTTCCTCGAAACTGGGCATAAACACATCCACATATGGGAGCGTTTGTTCAAATATCGCCCGCCAATCGGCTTTCCCCGCATCCGACTCCGGGTCCGGCTTCGCCAAATCGAGGGATACGGTCAACCCGCTGTCCTTAGCTTTTTTCAATAATAGAGCCAATTCAGCGCCGTTATTCTCATACATCTTCCGCATTAATGGCGGGTATCCAAAATGAAACAAGCGCGCTCCTTCCAGTTGTTCGGGACTCAAGTCTGCAGCCGAATATGTATCGTTGGCTCCGGTTGAATGCAGGAAAGTGCGATCCACATGAGGTGGGCTGATGACGATGGAGTAAGAGCTATGCTCATTTTGAGACACGATCATGCCATCGGCTAACGTAGAGCCATGCTGCCGCAAAACCGTCAGGATGGCGTTGCCGAACTGATCGTCCCCGACTTTCCCCATCATTTTAACGCGGCTGCCCAGGCGGTGGAGCGCTATCCCCGTATTGGAAACCGCGCCCCCCGTCGAAATTACGGCAGGACCTATATCAACCAGTTTACCTGGTACAAATAAGGCGTCCATCCCCGACTGTTTCTCATAAATCGTTGGTATAATATCCAAACAGATGTGTCCGGCCACGATCACTTCCGCATCGGTACGACTCAAAGTTATTCCCTCCAATTGATCGGAATAGTCTGTCCTGTCCGGTTAGATTCCAGTGCAGCTGTGAATACTCTATGGCTGTCAGCAGCTTCTTCGGGGGTTGCGCAATGGAAAGGCTGCTGAGTTTCATGGCCATGCGCAAGCTCATCACAGAAGGCTGCCCACATTTGGAGAATGGAATCCGAGAAACCGAACTCAAAAATACCACCGGTAATCGTACCATAAGCCGATTTATAAGGTGCATCCATCACATGCCATGCTTGAACGCCCCCCGTTGTATAAGGCAAGGAAGCGACCTGCTTGGGATTTTTGGTGGAAAATTCCGCAGAGAATTCCGTCCCTGCAATCCGGATAAACCATGTATTCGCATGGCCCGGGGCGATACGTTTGGTCGATAGAACCATAGGGAACTGCTGGTCTTCCATTTCAACATCGCAGGCCAGGATCGCATTGTCCCAAGTCTCGCAAGGTACCAAAGTGCCTTGTGCATCCGGCCGTTCCGGTACAATTTTAGATAATAGCGCTCTTACCGACTTCGGCTTCCATCCGAAACGCATCGGCAGATGCAGGACATGCATGCCTAAATCCCCCATACAGCCATATTCGCCATTCGTTGCAATTCGCCTTTTCCAATTTATCGTTTTTGTTGGATCCAGATCGCTGGAATGCCAGAAACCCGCTTCGACTTCAATGATTCGACCGAATTTCTTTTCTTGAACCCATTGATAGATTTGCTGCGCTCCCGGGAAAAACGGAAATTCAGAGGAGCATCGAACAATGACGTTAGGATTTTTCTTCATGGCTTCTTGGATAGAACGGTTCGCCTCTTGATCGATGCCGAACGGCTTTTCTCCAAGCAGATGCTTGCCTGATTCGATAATGTCGATATAGATCTGCGCATGAAGATTATGCGGGACGGCACAATATATTGCGTCTATGGACGGATCAGCAAGCAGTTCTTTGTAATCCGTATAAGCCGCTTCCACACTTGCGACATTTTCTTGAAACCACTGACTTGCTGCAGCATTGGCGTCGCAAACCGCGACGATTTTCGGTTCGAAATCAACATGTGTGAGATGACACCAACGGGACGCCGCACTGGCAAACTCTTTCCCCATTAACCCGCAGCCGATCACGCCAAAGCGAATGATTGTTTTGGACATTTCCAAGTATCCCCTCTCGAACTATTGTGATAATAACGCCAGTGCCTGCTCTTCAGAGGCTCCATGGTGTACGATGGCCATCAATGCTTTAGTCATGCCAGCCGGATTAGGGTGTTGAATGACATTACGTCCATACACAATACCTGAAGCGCCTTGCTTCATTAATTCAACGGTACGGCTCATAATTTCTTCATCGCTGGCTCTTCCGCCGCCGCGTACAAGGACCGGAACCCCCGAGGCAACCTCGATAACGCGATGATATTCCTCTACATGATCGCAGGGATCCGCTTTAATCACATCTGCGCCCAATTCGACAGCTTGCCTGACGAGCGGCATGATCTTGTTGATATCGCCATCCACCATATAGCCGCCCTTTACTTCATTAGCGAGCATAACCAGCGGTTCCACCATGAGCGGCATGCCGTATTTTTCACATTCGGTTTTGAGTAAGGAAACATTTTTCACACATTGATAATGAAGTTCAGGTTGATTAGGGAGCAGCAAAAGATTCACGCATACGGAAACCGCATCCATCCGAACGGCATGTTCGATCGCCTTGTCAATCAGTTCGCTGAACAAATATCGCGGCAGCACATTGCCATAAATATTGGCTGCGTCCGTGCGAAGGACAAGCCCTGGCTTCTGACCGCCTGGAATCGACTGGAGATGCCCGGCCTGCCCTATGCTTAATTGAATGCAGTTCGGTCCAGCCTCAGCAATCGTCGCGATCGCTTGCTTCATATTTTCGATACCGGACAGAAACGAAATCTCATTAAAAAAGCCATGGTCGATCGCCACATCAAAGCATTTGCCTTGTGCGCTGAACATGCGGTTTAATCTTGGTTTTAAGGACAAACTGATCATCTCCTCGGGTAAATGTTGTTTTGTAACCTGTAATGTTTGTTTATAACATAATAATAAGTGCATTTGTAACATCTGTCTACAGTAAAATATCGAATTTCCTCTATGCCTGATCGGGGAATTAAGAAGCTTTGAAATGCAAAAAAACCAGCAAACTCAAGGGTTCACTGGCCTGGTAGATATCTTTTCCTTCGGCAACTTGCTATAATGTATAGCAACTAAACAGAAATAGAGGGATTGCTACGATGGAGGATACACTTTTCATAACGGCAAAATTTCGTGAAATCAAAAATTCGCTCACCTCTTACCTGACGCAGGTACTTCCGAATTATGAGATCTCACCCATCATGATGTACACATTGGAATTTTTGCGTAAAAATCCGGATTGCATCGCCGTCCAAATAGCTAACGAATTCGGCCTGACCCGCGGTGCGGTTACACAACTGCTGGACAAGTTGGAACAACAAGGCCTGGTTATGCGGATGCCTCATCCGACAAGCCGAAGAAGCCAGCTTATTCATGTCACGGCACAAGGGACTCAGCTCATAGAATCGATTCTCCTTGAGTATAATAATCGAATCGTACAACTTTTCAAGCCTTTTGACGCTGGCGAACTCAGCTCACTTAGAAAGCTCCTGGAAAAGTTGCCACTCTAAATCCACCATGCAAAGCGGTGGTTTTTTCTTTTTCCGCTTGACTATTTTGTTTAATAATTATATTGTTTAGTTATTAAACAGTATTCATTTTAAACATAAGGAGCGTTCATACATGAGTAAAATTATTGCCATTACTGGCGCATCATCAGGAATCGGTTTATCTACAGCATTGAAGTTGGCGGAAAAAGGGTGGATTGTTTATGCAGGAACACGTCAAATTGAGCGTGATCGTGCCCAGTATGCCGAGCGCGGTAATCTTCATTTCGTGGAAATGGAAGTGACTGATCCAGCATCGCTGCAGCGAGTTTTCGATCAAATAGATACCGAACACGGACATCTGGATGTTCTCTTTTGCAATGCCGGCTTCGGTTATCTACGCTCGCTAGGTCAAGCGGATCACGCGGATATTGAGCGCGTTTTTGATACGAACGTCTACGGCGTCATGCACACGATCCGCGCTGGACTGCCTCTGCTGCGCAAAGCGGATTCAGGCCATATCATTGCTACGACAAGTGTTGGCGGGCTAGTTGGACAACCATTCAACGAAATTTACTGTGCCAGCAAATTCGCGATCGAGGGATTGCTCGAAAGCTTGGCGACTTATTACAAGCCTGCTTTTAATATTGACGTTACTTTGCTTGAGCCTGGCGCTATTGCCACGAACTTTAACAGCACGGTTATGAGCCAAGTCGAACAAACCGGCGGCATCCTCAATGATGAATACAAACCAATGCTCAATAAGTATCTGGAAACGTTCCGGAGCCGAAACTCCGTCCCGCAAACTTCAGACTCTGTGGCGGACGTGGTTTGGGACCTGCTTCAGATGGAAACAAAACCTTTGCGCATCCGTACGTCCGAAGCCGCCGAAGCTTTTGTCCGCTTTAAAGTGCAGAACGATCCGACGGGTCTTGAGGGTATGTTGAATACGCGTAAACTACAATTGAATTTGTAACATGTTCCGTCATGTGAGAAAACGACCATGAATAAGAGGCCAACCAGTATACAATGGTTGACCTGACCTAGTAGCACGAAGGGGCTGTCCCAGAAGGTCTGAATCGACCTGAGGGATAGCCCCTTTATAACTTCTCAATCCAAATGGATTGGGTATTGGAATTTATCCAACGAAAATCGTTCCTTGGAACTTTTGGCGAACATCCATTGGATTTCATCCAGCCATTTTACTGGGTGGAAAGGCAATCGCCTTCTTTTGGGCTGAATCCATTGGATGTTTTCCAACCAATACCCTGGAAATCTCTCCAATGTTTCTTTCCTACTGTATGAAATCCAATGACTACTAGTGTTCTTTTGTACGACGCGATCGTATCAGTTAGTGGTGAGCAGTTTGGTCACTGCCGAAGCATAATCCGCTTTAAGCGCTGCGGCGCCTTGTTCCGACAGCCCGCCGGCGGTCACGAAGCCGTTGATCTCTTCATTCGCATGCCGGAGCAGCTTGAGCAGCAGCGAATCGGCGTCAACACCTACGGCTTGCGCCAAGCTCTTCCCTCCCGCCAAGCTTTTCAGGACTTCGTCGCTCTTGGTGTCCGTCACTTGGGCGGCATCGTCGACGATTCGGTCCAGCCGGTCGGTCAAGTACTGCTTAGCGTCAACAGGGGCTTTGTAGTTCCCAGTCGTGACGGCGTCATTGAGCAGTCTGTAAGCTTCGGTCTTGGTCGCTTGTTCGTCCTCCTGCGCAAGCCAGCCCTTCTGAACAGCGGCATCCAGGAACGTGTCGATATGCGACTGAAGGGCACCGGTCAATTCGGCTTGATCCACGGCCGTTGCTTCGACAAGCGTCTGTCCGGCAGCCAGCTTGCCACGCAGATCCGAAACAGCGACGCCTGCGTAACCTGCACTGTCAGCAACAATGGAGCGGATGCTCTCGGCTGCGAGCGCCGTGCGGCTTGTTCCTGCTGCCGCCTGCGTTCCGTACCCGTTCGTGTTTATCGCTTTTTGGAGCGCATCCGCAGCGTTTTTTTCTAATTTTGTCAGAAGTTTCACCGACAAATTGCCTGCTTCCCATTCGTTCTCCAGCGCCTGATCAACGTCAGCCGTCAACTGAGAAGTCAGATCCGATTCGGCCATCCCGGATGCTGTAGTCAGATTTTGACCGGCAGCAAGAGCGGACTGGACATCGCCTGCGTCTTTGCCCGCGAAGACAGCTGCCTCTTGGATGATGGAAGCCGGATCGAGTTTATCCGCCAGCAGCCGCTGCCCGAATTGTTCCATCCACGGCGTAGTTGCGGGATCGTAGCCTTTGGTATTCGCCGCGTCCCATAATGCCGAAGCCCCGTCTTTCTCTGCTTTTTCCAATTGGTCCGCAGGGAGCGATCCGGCTTTGACAGCCGCCTCCAGATCCTGATTCAGCAGCGCTGTCAATACATCGTTCAAGGCGGACGCGTCAAGCCCCGAAGCTTCTACCAGACTTTTGCCGTCCCGCAGCGCCTTGCGCAGATCAATACTACTAACCCCCGAGGGTACGGAAGCGTCATCTGCAAGTGTGGCTAACCGGTTATGTAGGATGGCGGATCCGTCCGATTGAATAGCCGCCGTATGGCTTCCCGCAGTCCACTTGCTGCTGACGAGGTCGGCAATGCGCGGGCCAGCCGCATCTTCCAAAGCCGAAGCCTCTTTCGCCGTCAAGTTGCCTGCCTGCACCTCGTTAGCCATATCCTCGGCGAACATCGTCTTCAGCTTCCCAATCAAATCCGATGCATCTAGCTGCGATGCTGCCGTCAAAGTCGCACCCGATGCGAGCGCATCTGCGAAATCGTCGGATTTTTTGTTCGCTGCCCCCTCGGTGTGAATGTCCAGCTTGTTCAGCCAATCGTTCAGCAGCAAGCTGCTATAGTCTTTTGCTGATCCCGCTGTCTGTGTACCAGCCTGCGCATCTGACGTTGACACCGCCGCGCCTGCAGCAGACGTTCCCGTCGCAGTTGCCGCTCCGGTTCCCGTTCCTATTTCCGCCGCATACGCCGAATGTACCGGAAGCGCCGCACCGCCCGCCCCTGTTACCAGTAACGCCGCTCCCATCAGTACCACTAATTGCTTTCTCATCCCAATCTCCATCCTTCCACTTCGATCTCTTTGTCAGTTGTTGCTTACAAATGGAAGTATAGAGTCGTTTCCTGAAATTGACATGAAGCCGCCCTGAAAATTGGATGATTTTAACTTTAAAATGAGCTTAAAATCCGCTGAACGAAAGCTGAAAATGTTGCAGTCGGGCAAAATTTCGGCAGTACTCCTTGATCGGCTGCAGCTCCGGGATCGGAATAGTGGGACTTTTTGCTATATTGGTTTTACCTATTAAAATTATCCTAATTATATATTAGACCAATAGCCGTTTGTTGCCATAGTATGTATTTATAATCATAACGAGGAGGAAGGTTCTGATGTCTATTTATGATTTTCAGGTAAACTCAATTAACGGTAAAGGAGTTGAATTGTCAATTTACCGTGGCAAAGTTCTCCTTATTGTCAACACTGCCAGTAGGTGCGGCTATTCCAGCCAATTCACCGGGCTTCAAAAGCTTTACGAAAGTCACCGTGAGCAAGGGTTTGAAATACTCGGTTTTCCTTGCAACCAATTCAACGAGAAAGAGCCAGGGAGCAACTCGGAAGTACACGAATATTGTGAGAGCAACTTTGGAGTGACGTTTCCGTTATTTGAGAAAATGGAGGTTAGGGGACCGTCTGCTCACCCTTTATTTCAATATTTAACGTACCAAGCGCCATTTCAAGGTTTCGATACTCAGACCTCAGACGGTCAACGGATGCAGGATTTTCTGCAGGAAAAGTACCCGGACCTATACGCCGGTGACGGGATCAAGTGGAATTTCTCAAAGTTTGTGATCGATCGAAACGGCAATGTTTTCGGAAGATACGAAACAACAACGGAACCATTTGACTTAGAGTCGGTTATTAAATCGCTTCTTTAATATTGTTATCACGATTCCATCTAATGGACTGTGTCCGCCGCACCACACCAATGAATTAACGTTAATGCGATAATTTCGGCAGCTTCTATCATAGTATCCAAGACGATATATTCATTAGGATAGTGCGCGACCTCAGTAACCCCCGGTCCGAAAACGATCGTCGGTGTCTGTCCCACTCGAGAGAGCAAGCCGCCATCCGTTCCCCATGGAGAGGCTTCAATGACAGGTTCCGCTTCGGTTACGTTGCGGTATTGATCGACCAATATGTTCATAAGCTCATGCCCCGGATCTATGGTTCCGGGAATCCAGCGGGCGCCGTACCATTCCAATACCGGGGGGTGTTCTTTCATCCACGGATCCCGCTCCGATAATTGCTTCAGCGATTGCTCCATTTCGTTTTTAGCTTCCTCGATGGTTTCATCGGGAGCAACACCCATCCGTCCTTCCAGCGTAACATGGTCGGGTACAGAGGAAGGCCAGTTTCCTCCCTGAATGACCCCCACGTTAATCGGAATGGGAATTGGGGTATTGCGATATAGAGGATCGGTAATTCTGGCGTTACGACGTTCTTCCAGTTCACGTATATGGGTGAGGACAAGCATGCTTTTTTCTATCGCGCTGACTCCCTCATACCGGGTCCCCCCATGTGCGGATCTGCCCTTGACATGAATACGAAACCACATGGAGCCCTGCTGTTTCGGGAATATTCGCATGCCGGTCGGCTCGGGAATTAATGCCGCATCCGCTTTGTACCCTTTCAGAGCGGCTGCCAACGTTCCCGCACCACCGCTTTCCTCTTCGACGACGCTCTGAAAGATGACGTCGCCTTTCAACTGAAGCCCTAACTCCTGAATCGCTTGAATAGCAAGAAGAAGAGCGACATTACCTCCTTTCATGTCCGTTACTCCGCGACCGTACATTTTGCCGTCACGGATGACACCGCTGTAGGGGTCGTCCATCCACTGCACCCTGTCGCCTTCCGGCACAACGTCCACATGCCCGTTCAAGATGATGGATCTGCCTCCTCCGGTTCCTTTCAAAAGTCCCACCACGTTTGGGCTTCCCTGAAAATTGTCACGTGAAGAGCAAAAGTAGGGATGTGATCTTAATTGGTCCCCGTCCAATTCCCAAGAGTCGACTTGCAGTCCCAACTGATGCAGTTTACGGGCAACCAAATCCTGAACATCGGCTTCATTGCCTTGCGTGCTTGGCGATTGAACCAGATGCCCCAGGAAGGCAATGCCCTCGTCTTTATGGTCCAGCATCCATTGCCGTATCCGTCGTTTGAGTTCTGACATTTTCTTCACGCCCTTGTCCTGAATTTCCGACTCTTACATCGTGCTTACATTCTCATAGATCACGGCGATTCCCATTCCGCCTGCCATACACAGCGAAACCATTCCGTACTTGACTCCGGAACGCAGCATCTCGTGCATCAGAGTAACCGTCAGCTTGGCCCCCGTCGCTCCTACGGGATGGCCAAGCGCGATTGCGCCCCCGTTGACGTTCACCCTTGCCGGATTCAAGTCCAATTCCCTTATAACCGCCAGAGCTTGAGCGGCAAACGCCTCATTGAGTTCGATTAGTCCTATATCTTCCAATGTGAGCCCGGCTTTGTTCAGAGCCTTGCGTATCGCCGGCACCGGTCCGATGCCCATCACGTTCGCGTCCACACCAACGCTGGCAAAAGCTTTCACTTTCAATAACGGCTTCATTCCATGCTGCTGCGCTTTTGTATCTGACATGAGGATCAGTGCGGCAGCCCCGTCGTTCATCGGACACGCATTGCCTGCCGTAATCGTTCCAACTTGCTTAAAAGCCGCCGGAAGCGTTCCAAGCCTCTCCAGCGAAATATCCTGACGAATCGACTCATCCTGAGCGAAAATGTGGGTTCCCTTACGTTCTTTAACTTCCAGGGGTACGATCTCCTGGGCAAACTTGCCGTTGCGAACCGCTTCGATAGCCTTACAGTGGCTTTCGAAGGCGAATTGATCCTGCTCTTCCCTGGTGATTCCATACTGCTCGGCCAAACGCTCGCCCGTCATACCCATATGTTCATGCCCCAAGGAACAAGTTAATCCATCTGCGAGCAAGGCATCCTCCATCTGGATATGTCCGAAATGATTGCCCCAGCGGTTCTTCACCAAATAAGGGACGTTGCTCATGCTTTCCACACCGCCGGCAACGATGATATCCTGCTGACCGGCGGCAATAGCTAGAGCTGCATTGGTGATTGCTTTCAGGCCGGAACCGCATGCCTTGATGACGATATAGGCCGGAACTGTACTGGGGAAGCCTGCGAGCTGCGAGCTGATTCTTGCCGAATTCAATCCCCCGCCATGTACGTAACCATGTCCGAAGATGACTTCATCGATCTCTTGTCTAGACAGGGAGGTTCGTTCCATTATCCCTGTCAGAAGTTGACGTCCCATTTCCGCAGCGGGCATATCCCGCAATGATTTCCCGAAAGCTCCCACCGCTGTTCGGACTCCCGCAACAATCACTACCTCATTCAGCATCATCAATGCCCCTCCCTTATTCAATACTTGTAACTACGTCAGGTACAATTAACTTCGCGTTTGTATGCCTGATTACGTCTTCAACCGTGTGGGGCGCCATGACTTCCCGCAAAATCAAACCTTCTTCGTTCACTTCCATAACCGCCATTTCCGTAATGATAAGATCTACGCAGCCTTTGGCCGTTAGCGGAAGCGAACATTGCTTCAATATTTTCGATTCGCCTTGCTTATTAATGTGATTCATCAGGACAATCACTTTTTTCGCTTTTTGCGCCAATTCCATCGCTCCGCCCATCCCGGGGACCCGTTTACCCGGAATGATCCAGTTAGCCAAATCCCCGCTTTCGCTCACCTCAAGCGTCCCCAGGATGGTGATATCCACATAGCCACGGCGAATCATGCCGAACGCGGTTGCACTGTCGAAATAGGAAGCTCCGGGCACTACGGTTACCGGAAATCCGCCGGCGTTGCAAAGTGCCGGGTCTTCCTTTCCCCGATAAGGGCTGCTGCTTGTGCCTAACACACCATTTTCCGCATGAAACAGGACGTTGATGTGATCCGGAATATAATCGGCGACCAACGTTGGAATACCGATCCCTAAGTTCACGATCATGCCATCTTCAATCTCCTCAGCCGCCCTTTTGGCGATTCGATAACGACTGTCTACTCCCATGCCCATTTCCAGTTCACCCCCTGACTCTGGACGACCATATCGACAAAAATTCCCGGAGTAGCGATACATTCCGGATCTAGTTCACCCAGCGGGACGATTTCATCAACCTCTGCAATGGTGTAAGAGCCGGCCATGGCCGCCAATGGATTGAAATTACGGGTGCTTTTGTCATAGATCAGATTTCCGTAGGGATCGGCTTTTTTGGCCTGAATGATGCTTACATCCGCTGTTAAAGCCGTTTCGACCAGATACGCTTTGCCGCCGATGAGGATCTGGTCTTTCCCCTTCTCCGCAATCGTGCCCATTCCGACATCCACGAAAATGCCGCCTAATCCTACGCCGCCTGCCCGGATACGTTCGGCTAAAGTGCCCTGCGGACAGAACTCCACTTCCAGCAGGCCCTCGTTCATCAACATGCCGGCGTTAGGATTGGAACCGATATGGGAAACGATGACCTTCTTTGCCCGGCCCGCCGTTACCAACCGGCCGATTCCGATATCCGGAAACCCGCAATCATTGCCGATCAGCACCAAATTGCGAACACCTTTATCTAGGATTCCCTGAATGAGCGAGGGCGGGCTGCCAACCCCGCCGAATCCCCCGTACATGAGGACGCAGCCATCATGGATATGCTGAAGCGCGTCATCCAGCGCAGCTATTTTACTTCGTTGTTTTACCACTGTCTCCATACCGGAATCCTTCCTCCTATGGGGTCTGCCTGTTTTCCAAATGGCCTTCTGTCTGCAGCTCGTTTTGAATTTCAATAATGGCGCTTTCCAGCAGTTGCACCAAGCAATCAATCTGCTCTCTCGTTATAATCAACGGCGGAGATACAATAATCGCATCTCCTGCCACTCCTTCAATGCCGCCAGACGCCGAATAAACCAGCAGCCCCTTCTCCATAGCACGTTTAATGACGCTTGCCGTCACACCTAGCGATAAAGGAAATAACCCCTTTGTTTGTTTGTGCGAAACAAACTCAAGACCAAGCAAAAGTCCTTTCCCCCGAACATCTCCGACGATGTCAGAGCGGTCGGCAAGCATCCGTAATTGCTCCATGAGGTATTTCCCATTCTCCTCGGCAGCACGGACCAACTGATGTTCTTCCAAATATGCCAGAACAGCAAGGCACACTGCTGCAGATTGCGGGTTGGCGCTGTACGTGTGCCCAGCCATAATGGATCTGGAGCCGTTCATAATCGGCTCCATCACCCTCTCGCTTACCAAGGTGGCCGCCATTGGCGTATAACCTGCACTCATGCCTTTGCCGAGTGCGATGATATCGGGCACAACTCCCCAATGCTCCATCGCAAACATCTTTCCGGTTCTTCCAATACCCGTCATGACTTCGTCCGCTATGAACAGGATGTCATACTTATCGCATATACGTTTAATTTCCTGATAGTACCCGTCCGGCGGAGTGACCGCTCCTCCGGAAGCGCCGATAACCGGTTCGGCGATAAACCCGGCAACGTGCTCCGGACCGATACGTTGGATCGAGGTTTCGAGCTCTTTGGCACACATCAGATTGCATCCCGGGTACGTGTCTTTTAAAGGACAACGATAGCAATAAGGCGCAGAGACGGAAGGATAATCTTCCAGCAGCGGGACAAATCGTTTTCGGCGCTGTACATTGCCGGACATAGATAAAGCGCCCATGGTTATGCCGTGATAGCTCATCCAGCGGGAGATAAAGCGATTTTTACGCGCCTCGCCTTTCTCCTGCCAATATTGGATGGCGACTTTCATAGCAGTTTCCGTAGCTTCCGAACCGCTGCTGACAAAAAACGACCAATTCAAATCTCCCGGCGACAATTCACTTAATTTCATGGCCAGTTGTTCTGCAGGCTCATTGGTGAACTGTGATCGATAGACAAAAGAAACCTTACTCGCCTGGGCCATCATCGCTTCGGCAATTTCCGGAACACCATGGCCGATGCTTGCAGTAACGGCGCCGGAAGAACCGTCGATGTATTCCTTTCCGTCCGTATCGTAGAGGTAAATCCCCTTCCCGTAGGCAACCGCGGGATAGTTTGCAGACAGAACAGGTTTAATAAGATGTGTGCGCTCCATTTCAGTCCCTCTCTTTACAATTGAATTAAACCCAGCCTCTCCATCTTGCCGCTTCCGTTAATTTTCTCAGCCCCGCCATATAAGCAGCCAGTCTCATATCCACCTTTGTATCCTGAGAGATTTGATAGACATTGCGAAAAGATTTGCTAAGGATTTTTTCCAGTTTTTCATTGACCTCTTCTTCGGACCAATAATAGCCTTGATTGTTTTGAACCCATTCAAAGTAAGAAACTACGACTCCACCCGCACTGGCCAGAACATCCGGAACAATCAGCAAGCCTTTTTCCGTTAAAATTTCCGTTGCCTTCATCGTAGTCGGCCCATTCGCGGCCTCTATTAATATTTTCGCTTTAATCTGCCCGGCGTTCTCTTGAGTAATTTGATTTTCAATCGCTGCGGGAATCAGAATGTCACAGTCTTGAATTAGGAGTTCCTGATTGGAGATCATGCTTCCAAACAAGTGAGTTACCGTACCGAACGAATCCCTTTTGTCCAGCAAATAATCGATATCCAAACCATCCGGCTGGTACAAGGCCCCATTTGCATCGGAAATGCCCACCACTTTAGCACCCGCGTCATGCAGGAATTTGGCAAGGAAGCTGCCCGCATTGCCAAACCCTTGAATAATCACCTTGGCACCGGCCAACTGTATTTTTGCCACTCGCAGCGCTTCGCGCAGGACGATGGTGACACCTTTGGCCGTAGAGGAATCCCTGCCTACTGACCCTCCTAATACAAGCGGCTTGCCTGTAATAAATCCCGGTGAATCAAACTCGCGGATTTGACTATATTCATCCATCATCCATGCCATAATTTGCGTATTGGTATATACATCCGGAGCCGGAATGTCTTTAGTCGGACCTACAACTTGGCTAATCGCCCGCACATATCCGCGGCTTAAGCGCTCTAATTCCCTTTCGGACATGGCTCGCGGATCGCACCGAATGCCTCCCTTGCCTCCGCCGTATGGCAGATCGGTCAAGCCGCATTTGATACTCATCCACATCGACAATGCTTTTACTTCTTCCTCGGTGACTTCCGGATGAAACCGAATACCGCCTTTGGTCGGTCCTACTGCGTCATTGTGGTGCGCGCGATAACCGGTATAAATCTTAATTGACCCATCGTCCATCCTGAGCGGAATCCGAACCGTTAATAAACGAAGCGGTTCCTTCAAAAGCTCGTAAAATGGTTCTTCATATCCCATGTGTTCTAACGCCTTTTTAATGACTTGCTGAGTCCGATCAAAAACATTCATATTCTCTGATTTTCTCTCCACGGTTTTTGTCACCATCTTGTTTGACCCTCCAGCTTTTGCGGATTCAAGCGGCTATGGAAAAAGTGCTCGTATTGAAAGCGTCTACACCTCTATCTTAATGCAGTTGCCATCTCTCAACCATTCGCCGGATGCATCCAAAAAATAAGATTATATTTGTACATCATGTATAAAATCCAATATTGCTCTAAGCAGTTTTCCATGTTATAAATGACACAAACAACTACGTATCCAAAGGAGAACACATCTATGGGTATTAGCATTTATGAAGCCCTTCAGCTTCCCGTCATGTCGCAAACGAAAATGGTGGCGGGATTGGACGGTATGAACAATATGATTAAATGGGTTACGATTGTCGAAGTGATTGAAGATATCGACCGGCTGCAGGAAGGCGAGTTCCTGATTACAACAGGCTTCGGACTGATGGAAAGCGAAGAAAAGCGGAAGCAATTCCTTCTGCTACTGGCAGATAAGAAATTATCGGGAGTAGCGCTGTATACCGGATTTTATATCAGCGAGATTCCGCAATCATTTATTGATGTGGCTAACGCTTCCGCGCTTCCGTTGATCGAAATCCCGACTAATATTAACTTTTCCATGATTACGAAAGCAATTTTGGAGCAAATCGTAAATAAACAATTCCGCATGTTCGAACATTCTATTAATATCCATAAGGAATTCACCCAACTTGTACTGGGGAATCAAGGCATACAAGCGATTACCAAAACTCTTTCCCGGCTTATCGGTGGAAGTGTAATTTTATTCAATCCAAACAGGTTGCTTCTCAGCGATCATTTGATACATGAAGATATAAAAATAACAGACAATGATACGCTCTTCATTCATTCCGAACGAATCCACTTGCCTTCGGCTCACGAGACAATCCAATCGGTCAGCACAAATAATCCCTTCGCCTTGTCTCTTTATCCCGTAATCGCCAATCATATTAATTACGGATGGATTGTAACCGTTAAAGAGAAGCATACTTGGCAAGAGATTGATCAAATAGCGATTGAACATGCGGCAACGGTCTATGCCATCGAGTTTCTGAGACATAAAGCGATAGAAGATACCGAGAATCGCCTGCAGGGCGACTTTCTGGATCAGATCATCCACACTAATTTTACTAACCCTGCAGAAATGATGGAGCGCGGTAAAAAACTCGGATTCGACCTGACTATGAACCCGGCCATTTTACAAATTAAAATCGAAAACATGCCGCCTCATTTCGAACGTGCTGCCTTAAATGAGATGTTGGAGCAACTTTATCAACTTGTGCGCCAGATGATGAAAAACAAAAATTGCCCGTTTTTTTTACGCAACCGGTTAGACGGATGCATGGTCCTCATGGAAACGAATGAAAGCGCTCAATTCTCTTCAAAAGAATGCGCATTGGCCGTATTGCGGCAAATTGAAGAAGCCTGGAAGCCTATTTATCCCAAATTCCCGCTTCGGATTGGTATCGGCAGAAGCTACAATGACCTTTCACGTTTACCCAAAAGCGCGCAAGAAGCTAATTATGCTCTGACATTCTCCAAGTTGCTATATAAGCCTACAACGGTAACCCATTATGATGATTTGGGCCTTTATCATTTCCTGATCCAAATGCAGGATTTAGGCATGAATTTCCGGGAGTACTCGGAAACCCATTTGGGCGCATTAATTCATAATAAACGGCAAAGTGCTGACATGATTCTTACCTTGGAAGCTTACTTGCATAATAACCAGAACATTCATCATACAGCGTCGGACTTGTATATTCATCGCCATACGTTGAAGTATCGGCTAAACCAGATTGAAAAAAAAACCGGATACAATCTGCAGTCTCCAGAGCATCGTTTTCATTTGCTTTTGGCCATTATGGCCTATAAACTGATCGCGGAACAATAGCTGATGTCCGGCAAGCCAGCCTTCTTCGGAAGGCTGGAAGATCGGCATGACTTGCTTTCACTGCCCGATTTACAAATGGCTGACTCTGGGGTGATGCTCCCTATTTTTGAATAGATGTATAAATTCCACTAGCCCGTCTACTGCCGCTTCCAGCAAGAGCTCTCCTTTTTCTTTCGTCGCTTTAGTGGGGTCGCCGAGTGTTCCCGTCTCGGATATCGCGCTCCAATAAGGCATCATAATCACCGGCTTTCCTTCGCCCGGCCCGATAAGATCCAACCAAAAGTATTTGGATGCGGTGAATTTGTCCAAATCCCGCACAGCTTTATCCATTTGAACCAAATCCTCTTTAATGGCAAGATACATCGAAGTTTCCAATTCGCAAGCGTGGTTCATCCCCCCGGGACTTTCCGATTCCCTTACCTTTCCTACACACTCGATCAATGGTTCCAAATCCCAATGAGAGATAGAAGCGCACATGACGTCCGGATAGGCCAGAATCGTTTGGCGGGCTGCGACCTGCAGCAAGGATACGTTGCTTCCATGTCCGTTCATGAGAAGAATTCTTTTGAATCCTTGATGCGCAAGACTTGAACAAACATCGACAACGTATCGGATAAAGGTTTCAGCGCTTATCGATATCACGCCGGGGAAATCCATCTGATGCGGAGCGTAGCCATGATTGATCGGCGGAATGACCACCATCTGATCCGGAATCTTTGCGCCTGCCCGAACGCACACTTCATTCGCCAAAACCAGATCCGTGTCCACAGGCAAATGATGCCCATGTTCCTCAATCATCGCTACCGGCACAACAGCTACCCGATCTTCTTGAATCACTTGTTTGATCTCTGGCCAAGTCATTTCGGCAAACAGAAATTTATTCGTACTCATTTATTTTTCCTCCCGGATTTTAATATTTGCGTACTTTTGGAATGAACATCAAGCTTCACTTCCAATTTGTTTACAAGATAAGTAAAGATCATCACAAGAACAAGATAGTACACCCCGACCACCAGGTAAGTTTGCAATTGTTTAAAATTCGAAGCTGCCTCGCTTAAAGCCGATCCCCACAGGTCCGACATGCCGATATAAGCGACTAGCGAAGACTCCTTCAGCCCATTGATAAATTGAT
The DNA here is from genome assembly GCF_042676385.1 of Paenibacillus sp. GCM10027628. NCBI lineage: Bacteria > Bacillati > Bacillota > Bacilli > Caryophanales > Paenibacillaceae > Paenibacillus > Paenibacillus sp. GCM10027628. The sequence continues at coordinate 44,027 of NZ_JBHTHA010000003.1, read as the reverse complement.
TTCCAAGCGGAGGAAGGGCGCTTTTGAATGCCTGAGGCAAAATGATCCGTCTCATTGCAAGCGGATACGTCATTCCCAAAGAACGAGCAGCCTCCATCTGACCGCGATCAATAGATTGGATCGAACCGCGGAAAATTTCCGCGATATAAGCGCCGCCATGAACAGCCAGCGCCAATACCCCCGCCCAGAACTGCGATAGCAAAACGAAATTGGATATCCCAAAATAAAGAACGGCGATTTGGACAATGAGCGGCGTGCCGCGAACGACAGTAATATATACAGTAGCAATAAAACGCAATATTTTACTTTTGGAAAGACGGAAAAAGGCAAAAACAAGACCGATTGCACTTCCTATAAGTAGAGAAAATAGGGTGATTTTTATTGTAAGCAGTGATGCTTTCAGAAAAATCCCGTAACTTGCTGCAAAAATATCTAGCATGATGTCACCTCATAATAGGTTATAGCTGCAAATAAAAGGATGCTGTGTTCACATCCTTTTATTTGTTTGCAGCATTTATTTAAGAATGTTTGTTCCGAACCATTTCTCGCTAATCTTCCCGTAAGTGCCATCCTTAATGATTTCGTCCAATGCGGCATTGAGCTTATCCAGCAGCTCCTTGTCCTCTTTTCGGACTGCAATTCCCGCTTTCGATGAAGTAAGAGGCTCGCCTACCAATTTAATCTCAGCGGCATTCTCCTTCATCATTCGCAAACCCACTAGATCATCTGTAATCACAGCATCCACCCGGCCTGTCGGAAGATCCATTAGCGCCGTTAAATCGCTATCATATTCGGTAAGTTTACTGCTGTCCGTCAGATTTGTCGCCAATCCTTTGAATAGACTTGCCTTAAGAACACCGATTTTTTTCCCTTTTAATTCCTGAGCCGATTTAATTTCATTATTTTTAGCGGCTATAAACACTTGCGCGCCGGAATTGTAGTACGGCTTAGTGAAGCTGACCGTCTTCTCCCGTTCCGGTGTTATGGCCATACTTCCCAATATCGCATCGTACTTGCTTGAGAGCAGGCCTTGAATGATCGTTTCCCAGGGATTTGTAACAGGAACCGGCTTCATATCCATTTTCATTGCTAAAGCAGTTCCGATTTCAACGTCAAAGCCTACAAGTTCCCCATTTTCCTTAAAGTTGAAAGGCTTGTACAACCCGCTCATGGCAAAATGAAATTCTTTTTTTGGCGCTGTTTTATTGCTGCTGTCACCAGTAACGGCAGTCTTCTTCGTATCGGTAGAACCACATCCGGCCAGTAAAACAGCCCCTACAACCACAGAAAGCAAAGCAACGGACCATTTCTTCATGTAAACGCCTCCAATTTTGATTATAGTTGATTGCTTAAAAATTGCTGTGCTCTTTCCGTTGTCGGATTAACAAAAAATTGGTCAGGATGCGCGTCCTCCAATATCTTGCCATCGCTCATGAAAACAACCCGGTCTGCCACCTCGCGCGCAAAACCCATCTCATGCGTGACGACAATCATCGTCATTCCTTCACTAGCCAAACGTTTCATGACCTGCAGAACCTCTCCGACAAGCTCGGGATCCAGCGAGGAAGTCGGCTCATCGAATAGCATGATTTTCGGCGCCATCGCTAATGCCCTGGCAATCGCCACACGCTGTTTTTGCCCGCCCGATAACATGCCCGGGTACACATGCGCTTTATCCTTTAACCCCACCTTATCGAGTAGATCGTAAGCAATTTCGATCGCGTCTTTCTTCTTCATTTTCTTTACATGCACCGGGGCTTCAATAATATTCTCCAAAACCGTTTTATGGGGAAATAAATTAAAGTGTTGAAACACCATGCCTACCTCTTGCCGAATTTGATTCAAGTTGGTTTTATGAGGCTCGCATTGGTCTCCACGGATATAAATGGTCCCTTCATCATAGATCTCCAGGAAATTGAGGCATCTTAACAGCGTGCTCTTGCCTGAGCCGCTTGCGCCCAGTAAAACGACAACCTCCTTCTCTTGGACGGTTAAATCAATGCCCTTTAACACATTCACTGAACCGAATGATTTAACCAAGTTTTTGACTTTAATCATGGATCAACCTCCCAAGCCTTTTTGTAAAGCGCTTCCAAATAATGAACTCCCTCTTCTTATGACGCCATTCTTTATTTTATCAGCTTCCTACATAAATCTTATTACAGGGACAGGCATAAATCTATTCGCCACCGTATTGTAAAAAGTATCATGTTTTTTATACCCGGCGTATGAATCTCAATTAGTGGCTAATACATCTAGGCTGCGGGTTTTGAATTGTGAAAAGTACGCTACAAATCTACAATTCGATGTTTATTCTGCTTCCGAAACTGCCCTGGCCTGATCCCAGTCGCTCTCTTAAAGACCACGCTCATATATTCGGTATGCTTAAATCCGATGCGTTCGGCGATGACTGCCAAGGAAAGTTTTGTCTCGAGAAGCAGTTTTTTCACTAACTTTAGTTTTACATTTAGGATTTCATCGTGTGGTGTGCGACCTAATGCTTTCTGAAATCGGTTTTCTAATATGCGACGCGAAACTTTAAGTTGTTCGAGAATATCTTGAACTTGAATGTCGTCATAAACATGATTACGGATAAAACGTACTGCATCGGATACTATTTTGTCCTCTACAGCAAGAACATCCGTTGACAATCGGACCTGAATATTTATGGGTTCAACCAAATGCATTTGTCCACCGATTACTTCGCCTGACATCATACGCTCGAGTAACTCCGCTGCTTGGTAGCCTGTCTTGACTGCATTCGTTTTGATGCTGGATAAAGAGGGATTGGATAATTCGCACAAGAGCTCATCGTTATCCACGCCCAGGACAGCCACTTCATCTGGAACGGCAATCCGGGCAAGCCGACAAGCTTCGAGAAGCTGTTGACCGCAAATGTCATAGCACGCCATTATCCCTACCGGCTTAGGTAGGTCATACAACCATTGGACAAGCCTGTCTCTTTCTGTATTCCATGGTGTTTCATCTGATAAATTTGTAGAGGGTTCAAAAGTATGGCAATGATAACCTCTCTCCGCAAGATATGCGACCAAATAGGTACTTCGTAATTTAGACCAATGAAAACGAGCGTCCCCGTAAAATCCGATATGTTTAAAGCCTCGCTCGAGAAAATGCTCAGCAGCCATTTGGGCGATGGATTGATCATTGGTTTCTACACAAGGAAGGCTCGGAATCATTCTTGATGCACTAAGGTCTACTGTCGGAAGACCCGCGTCTTTAATAAAACGAGCGGTTTGCTCGTTTTCTATACGTGCGATAATGCCATCCCCCTGCCACTTACGCAGCCAAGTCAAATCGGTATTATTTCGGCTATATTCACTGAGAAATATCGACCATGGGCGGTTTTCACGCAAATAGACGTTTATCCCGCTAAGAAGTCCGCGAGCGTACCCATTCGAAGTTTCAATTAATAGAGCGACCTGCTTTTGCTGTGGAGTCGTTATGGTTAAACATTCGTTATATTCTGATGTGAATAAACTCATTAGCAAATCCCCCTTTTTCGCCTTCCCTATTCATACATTTTATATTATGCCATTTATTGGCGTGAATAACAGGTGAAAAAACTCATTTTCAAAAGTAAATAATCACATCGACTTCTTGGGTTATTTAGTCTAAAGTCAGGCTATAGACTTGAATGAACAAGGAGTGAATCCTATTATGAGAAGTGTTATTATCGTCCATCCTAGTTTCGATGCGACCTGGCCATGGACCGCGGACCACTTTCATACACTTTGGAAAGCCCAAGGATCAACTGATTTTATTCGATTGGCTCCTGATGAGTTAAAATCGCTTGGAGAGCTTGTTCACGAACCCGGCAGCGTTACCCGTTTGATTTCCTTAAATGTAGCTGTAACATCTGATGGCTTACGTGCTTTCAGCAGCTTAAAAGAAGCCGTTTTTACAACCAGCTCCTATGGGAGTCCATTAGCGGAAGAACAAATGGGTATATTGAAAGATGCAGGAGTGAAAGTGTACACTCATCCAAGCGAAGGTTACTGGGGACAATCTGTGTCCGAATTCGGTCTGGCGCTAACCCTATGTGGTTTACGTAGAATTCCTCAAACGCATCATGATATCATTACAAACTTGCAGCCTTGGAATTACGGACCTGAAAATGGTGTAGGCACTCCGGGAAAAAGAGGAGAACAGTTTGGCGACGATCCCAACTTTACGAATGGAACCGTTGAAGGAAAACGTGTCCGTATTGTGGGGGCAGGCAATATAGCTTCTCGTTATGCAAGCTTTGTCAGCATGCTTGGGGCAGACGTTGCAGCATGGGACCCCTTCGCTACTGAACCTTCCTTTCACCGCTCAGGAGCTAGAAAACAATGGCACTTAGATCAACTCATCCAAGATGCTGAGATTTTCGTACCCATGGTACCATTAACAGAGAAAACAAGAGGACTAATTACAGCGGAGCATATTCATTCACTGCCTAAAGGATGTTTAGTGGTGCTGGTAACGAGAGCAGATATTTGTGATATGCAGGCGATTCGAGAGCGCGTTCTTAAAGATGAGATTAGCCTTGCAGCGGATGTATTTGATATTGAGCCCTTACCATTGACAGATTCACTATTAGGAAGGCACAATGTCGTTCATACCCCACATAACGCTGGACGAACTGTGCAAGCAAATCAACGTTGGGCCGAGAAACTGGTCGAGCAGTTCCTCCCCATTTCACACTATTAATAAAAAATCAGTGCCCCTCCCATGTGATTACATGGAGAGAGGCACTTTTGGTATTAGTTATTTTCTTTTCAACACAGCACGTACCGGACTTCCATCCGCTTCAACAAGTGGCAGCGGAAGTGCTGCCAATTCATAATCTCCTGGTAAAACATCGTCTAAGACAAGCCCTTCCAAGATGTGAATTCCATGATTGGCAAGTTCATGATGGGCTAATAGTTCTTTGCTGTCCAATGGATCTACGGACGGCAAATCAAGACCAATAAGACGAACGCCGAGTTCTGAAAGATAAGTCGCTAATCCTGGTTGGATGTGAGGAATTGTTTGTGGAAACACACGACGATCCTTCCAAGCATCCGTACGAATTAAAAGACGGGTAACCCCTTTTAGATCTATTCCGGATATATCATTGACTCCGATACTTGCATGGTTTGGCAAATGGATGAGACGGGCACTTCCCATATATAAATCGAGGTCCAGTTCAATAACTTTCTTTCCCTCATTATCGAAATGAAAAGGGGCATCAATATGAGTACCGGTGTGTATACTCATGGTGATTTGGCCTACATTGACAGATCCGCTCTGTTCTTTACTCCAATTAACTTTGTATGAGAATGGTGTGTCCCCAGGCCAGACTGCGACCTTGTTGTCTAAAGGTTGCGAAATATCAATCCATGTCCCCAAGCATCTTGCCTCCGTTTCTTCCGATTTTATCTCACAGCTTTGTTCTTAGGTTCCACAGTTCCGGAAAGAAGTGTTGGTCCAGAGCTCTTTTTAAATAAGTAACGCCTGATGAGCCGCCTGTTCCTTGTTTATGACCAATAATTCTTTCCACTGTAGTCATGTGATTAAAACGCCATAATTGCTGCTGGCTTCCAATGTCCACAAGTTTCTCAGCCAACTCATATAAATCCCAATATTGATCGACATTGCGGTAAACGGTCAGCCATGCCTCTTCTACACTCGCATTTGGTTGATAGTTTTGCGACCAATCTCTATGAAGCGCTTCTTGATCAATCGGTAATCCACGCACCGCAAGAGCATTGATTGCCGCGTCATAAATACTTGGCTCGTGAAGAGACTGCTGCATAAGCTCATATAGATCGCTCTGATGTTGATAAACGGATAACGTATGGACATTCTTGTTTCCTAGCGCAAATTCAATCATGCGATTCTGATAAGATTGGAACCCGGAAGATTGGCCCAATTTATCCCTAAATTCCATGTATTCAGCCGGGGTCAACGTGGAGAGGACATTCCATGACTGAATCAATTGCTGCTGAATTCTCGAAACGCGCGACAACATTTTAAATGACGGTTCCAAATCGTTCTGACGAATACACTGCGTTGCTGCCTTAATCTCATGTAGAATAAGTTTCATCCACAGCTCACTCGCTTGATGGATAATGATAAAAAGCATCTCATCATGATGATCCGAACAGCGATGTTGACTAGATAAAATCTTATCAAGATGGAGATAATCCCCGTAAGACATCGCTTTTCGAAAATCTGTTTGAATTTCTTTCTCTAGTTCCATATTTATGTTTGGTTCGTTGTTATTCATCCTGTGACGCACCTCTCCTCTTTTTCCAAACGAAATAAGCAGCGGACAAAAGCAGTAACCATGGAATCCCGAATTGAAGCATAATCTTAAATCCTGTAAACCATGTTGAAATCATTAAACTAAGCAGAAGAACCGCTCCCAAAACTGTTAAATAGGGGAACCCAGGCATTCTCACCGGCAATTGACGCCCTCCCATTTTCGTCCATTTTCTTCTGAAAAATAAATGAGAAATGAACACCATAAACCAAGTGAATATAGCCCCGAACATGGAAATTCCCATCATCAATGAATAGGATGAATCCGGGAGTACCGCATTAATTGCCGCGGCAATAAATATCCCAAGTGTAGATACTGCAAGGGCACTGACAGGAACCCCTTTGTTATTCGTTTTCCCTAAGAAGGCAGGGGCATGCTTGCCGCGGGATAATGAAAACATCATGCGTGTTGAAGCATAAAGTTGACTGTTCATGGCCGATAAAGCAGCCATCAAAATAATAAAATTCATAATTCCAGATGCTCCTGGAATATTCAAGATTTCCATTACTTTTACGAATGGGCTTTTATCAATCCCCGCCGATTTCCATGGAACAATCATCAGCATGATGCCTATAGTCAAAACATAGAAAGTAGACAAACGGAATACCGTTGATCTCAACGCTTTAGGTACAGCTACATCGGGGTCTTTGGATTCCCCTGCTGTAACCGCTATCATCTCTGTTCCCAAAAAGCTGAATAAAGAAATAAAAATAGCAACCCACATGCCCCACCAGCCAAAAGGTAAAAACCCTCCGTCATTCACTAAGTTTTCAGGTCCGATATTAGAATGTCCTGAGGTTCCGAATAGAATATAAGATCCAAGAAGAATGAAACCAACAATTGCACTTATTTTGATCATAGAGAACCAATACTCAACTGTACCAAATATATGAACACTATTGGCATTTATATAAATGAGCAAAGCGGCAAACAATAAAATCCATATGATTTCCGGCACCGTCGGAAACCAATATTTCATATACACGGCTACTGCACTTACTTCAACTCCAATAGCAAGAACATTGGCTATCCAATACGAATAACGAACTAGAAAGCCCGCCATGGGATTGATGTATTTTTCAGAAATCGTTCCAAAGGATCCCGAAGTCGGATGAGCAACCGTCATTTCCGCTAAACATCCCATTAATAACAATACGATAAATGCACCTATTCCATAACTCAACAATACACTGGGACCTGCTGTTTTAATGGCTAGACCGCTGCCTAGGAACAATCCCGTCCCGATGGCACACCCCATGGCAATCATCGTAAGCTGGTTTGTTTTTAAATCACGCTTTAACCCATTGTCTGTTTCATGTCCATTATTCGATTGCGTATTGTTGTTTATCATGTTTCATCCCCTTTTTTCATCAAAAGGCTATCTATGCAACGATTTCACGTTCATTCGGGAATTTTTTATATTGTTCTTCCGCCATGATTTTTTTGAGAATCTGGATGACTTCCCAAACTTCTGCGTAGGAAGTATACAGCGCTACCGGAGCAAGACGGATGATGTTTGGCGCTCGAAAATCCGGAATCACGCCGTTATTTTTCAATGCTTTGCAAATGCGCGCAGCTTCCTCATGCTCAAGACTCACGTGACCTCCGCGGCGTACGTCTTCTCTGGGACTCCCAATGAAGAACCCAAAATCCGCTAACTCATGTTCAATTAAGTTCATTAAATATTGATTGATTTGAAGAGACTTTTGGCGAATATTCTCAATGCCTGCTTCAGCAAAAATTTCTAAAGATCCAATTAAAGGTGCAAGACTTAATACGTGGGGCGTGCCAATTTGATAGGCTCCCGCTGATTCGGCCGGTGTTAACGTATGTTCCATGTCGAATTGTTTATCTTTTCTCGAGCCAAACCATCCGGCCAATCCTGGGTTCGTTCCAAAATGCTTACGATTCACAAATAAACCGCCAACACCGCCAGGTCCGCCGTTTAAATGTTTGTAGTTGCACCAATACGCAAAGTCAACATCCCATTCGCTAAACGAATGCGGGATCGCCCCGATCGAATGACATCCGTCAAATCCGATTAAAATGCCTCGTCTATGAGCTTCCGCCGTTAATCGCTTCATGTCCAATATTTGACCGCTGCGGTACAGAACAGTAGGCAAGATGATTAAAGCGATGTCATCCGTCATAGCCTCGACAATATCATCTTCTTCTAGAAAACGGCCATCCCGGCTTTTCACACGGATGAGATGAGTATCCGGATCGTATCCATGCGTGCGAAGCTGGCTTTGAAGGGCATAAATATCTGATGGAAACGTTAGTTCATCTGCCAAAATTTTGGTGCGTGTCCCTTGGGGCTTATAAAAAGTAGCTACAAGCTGATGCAAATTAACGGTCGTGGAACCGGTTACAATAACTTCAGCGGGAGATGCTCCTATTAACGGTGCGCTCATCTCACCTAATTTCTCCGATAAGGTAAACCACGGATGTTTCCCTTGTGTCCATCCATCGATGCCTTGTTCTTTCCAATCGGCTAAAGATTCCAAGAGTGTGCGTTCAGCTCTTCTCGAAAGCAGCCCCAATGAATTCCCATCCATATAAATGGAATCAAGCTGTAAATAAAATTCTTCCCGAAACCGCGAAAGGTTATCCTCTTGGTCCAATTGTTTTGCGTAATCTAATGTAGGTTGGAACAAATTTGAAAGCACCGTATCAACCCCTTTTTTTATTAAAGTTACTCTTTCTAGGGACATCATATCAACGAATATGACATGATGTCAATATTATTGTTCAGACAATTCTATCTAAACAAATCTTTCATTTTCATAGAAATCCTTATATCCTAGAAGATAATTAATAGGGGAGGAATTGGAATGAAAACTGATAAAATAGGGGATAAACGACATTTGCGCTCAGCCGTAACACGTCAGAAGTTATTGGAAGCTGCAAAGGAAGTATTTCTGGAAGAAGGTTTTCAAAAAGCAACGATTTCTCAAATGATCAAAAAAGCAAACATCGGATACGGAACAGCCTATGTTCATTTTGAAGGTAAAGAAGATCTGCTTTGCGTGTTAATGGAGAATGTGATGGCGCAATTTTATGAAATTGCCGAGATCTCCTTCTTCCCCAAATCGAAAAACGAAGCAGAGCATATCATTAAAAAACAAACCTATGCTTTTTTAAAAATGGCAGAGGCCGAACGTAATATGATGCAAATCTTCGAGCAGGCCATCGGGGTATCCTCTGTTATTTCGGATAAGTGGAAAGCCATTCGTGAACAATTTATTCAGCGAATATCGATGGACATTGCCTATTCACAGCAAAATGGGCTAGCTAGAGCTCATTTAAACCATGAGATTGTAGCACGAGGTTGGTTTTTCACAAATGAAATGTATCTTTGGGAAATTGTTCGAAACGAACATCAGCGTTCTGTTGAAGAGATTGCTAATACAATCACATCTCTTTACACTACAGGTCTTTATCTCTAACGAAATGGTGGCTCGGCCAATTAAAGACCGGATGAAAATACTGCTGGGAATTTCAGTATTAACGCAGCAAAGGCTGCCGGGATAACCGGCAGCCTTCAGTTTTTTAAGGTTTCATTTTGTGATTACTTTTTTTCCATAACCGCAAAGTAATTTCCTTCATCATCCGCAAAGTTGAATACTCTCCCAGAAGGCATATTTACAAGTTCTCCGACTGTGATCTTCTTATCCTTAAAGTCTTTATATAAGCTATCGAGTTCTTCCGAGAAAAACAATAACGAAGGTGTATTGAGATTTAATTCAGGCTGCATTTTAGCAATCAATTCCTTATTGTGGAGCACAATACTTGTTTGTGCTTCGTTTGTTGGGGCAATTTCAATCCATCTCATATGTCCGTTATTTTCCTCAGCAACTAAGCTAAACCCTGCTTTTTCTGTCCAAAATTTCAATGACTCATCTTGGTCATTCACATATAACATAATTTGACCGACTTTATTAATCATTTATTACTCTCCATTTCTTCTAATTTTTACATTGTAAGCTTTTCCTTTATGCTGAGCTTTTTATACACGTTAAAATAAACCCATACCGCTTTCACCAGCAACAATGCACCGGTGATAAGAAATACATATTGACAGCCTTGGACGAGAAAGTAACGTCCTTGATTGCCGCAGTTCAATTATTGAATTTGATGACAATGCGCATTATCTCTTGTACTGAAAATCCAGGGATACTATTGAACTCATTCTTCTTCCTCCTCTAATAGTTGCTTCAAACGCAGCATATTCGTACTCCAAAACTTGTTGTAGTAGGCCACCCAATCTTGAATTTCTCTGAGTGGAGCGGCATTCAGCCTAAATCGCGTTTCCCTGCCAACTTTTTGGTCAATTACTAGTCCGGCCTCTTTAAGGATTGTCAAATGCTTGGAAACCGCTGTACGGCCCATTGGAAACTGTGCCGTTAATTCATGAAGCGGCATCTCCCCTGCCTCTGCTAAAAGGCGAATCAATCGATGCCTGGTTGGATCTGCAATCGCGTCAAACACATCCCGCAACTGGTTGTTCTCGCTCACAACACCCTCTCCTAATTTCATTCTCCGTATTAGAAAACTTTTGGTGTACGAAAGGGCCGTCGCTAATTTACCACCTCTTTGAGCGTACGGCGCTTCGGACGCAGCGCCCATGAAACGAGGGCGAGAATTGCAAAACTAAGGGGGCTGAATAGGTGGTACGCATAAGCCCCGTAATCACCCACGAATGCATGTGAGGCCGCTGCTCCCGTCATTCCGAAGAAAATACCGGCGTACGCCCATTCTTTGAGCCGTGGAAAGCCTGGCATGAGGATGGCGATCGTCCCAAGCACCTTCCAAACCCCAAGTATGGTCAGAAAGTACACTGGGTAACCCACTATTTCCACCGTCTCGAGTGTCCCCCATTGATGTGTTAGCTCCCCTATCCCTCCTGCGCCTACAACAAATGCAAGCAGTGCTGTTATAACCCAATAAGTGATAACTCTTCCTCTGAGCAGGGTTTGTGCCTTGGCGTTTGTTTCTGTACCGATTATCTTACCCATTTTATCCCCTCCTAATTGGACACCTTTTAGTGTCTTATTAGATATTATATGACACCATTCAGTGTCCAGTCAACAACACTTTAAGCTCCCTGACTACATAATAAAAAGAGCCTCAGCATGATAATGCCGAAGCTTAAATATAGCAAAGTAGCGGTTTTATAAATACACACCTTTAGATTCCGCTTGATTGTTCAAAATATGGTTTAGTTTCTCTGCACTCATCATCATCAATAAAATGAAAGCAAGCGCAATAAAAGGAAATAAGGCTATACTGGTTTGTGCAGCGAGCATTCCAAAGAGCGGAGGGAGAAATGTGGTGCCCGTATACGCGACTGCCATCTGATATCCCATTAGCTTTGCGGCATTTTCCCGTCCAAAGCGTGAAGGCGTTTCATGAAGTAGTCCGGGGTAGATAGGGGCAAGCCCAAGTCCTATAAGAATAAGTCCAACAAGAATAAACGAAGGGTCAGGGAGTAACAGCATTAACCCACCCGCAATGGCAATGATCTGACCGCATCGGATTAATACACGATTGGATACTTTCAAAGTAATAAATCCTGTAATAAGCCTTCCAATAGTTATTCCAGCATAGTATAAAGATATCCACCCGGCAGCTGTCTCCGCCGTCATATTGCTTGCACCTGTCAGATAGCTGGCTCCCCATAATCCTACCGTGGATTCAACCCCACAATAGAACAAAAAAGCGATAAGTGTATGTTTAACACCTTTTATTTGGAGCACGTTAGCCTTGGAACTACCTGTAGGTTGAATCAAGTCAGATCCGATTTGGTCTTGTGGAATCTTACTGTTTAGACGCTCAGCCTCCCTAAGCGCAGTGATACGTTTCCATAAGGGGAGCGAGACAAACAAAATAATCGCAAGTGCGAACTGTATCATTGATACCGCTGTATAACCGTCTCTCCATGAGTTATGTTCAGCAATAAAAAAAGACATAATAATTGGTCCCATAGTTGCCCCTACACCCCAAAAACAGTGCAGCCAGTTCATGTGATGGGCCTTATAATTTTCAGCTACATAATGATTTAGTGCCGAATCAATGGCACCTCCGCCTAGACCAAGAGGAACGGCCAAAAAGACAAGCCAGATCATCGAGGGTGCCATTGAGAATCCAAGCAACGCCCCTGCAGTAAGGCAACAACTGATCAGAGTAATTTTACCTGTCCCCACTCGCTTAACCAAGCTCCCGCTTCCTAGACTGGATACAATAGTTCCTCCAGCCACAATCATGGACAAGATTCCCGCGAAGCCAAATGAAGCACCCATGTCGGGCCGTATCACAGGCCATGCCGATCCAAGCAGAGAATCTGGAATTCCTAGGCTAATAAATGCCAGATAGATAATAACTAAAAACATGGTAGCCATAATGCACTCCTTCTAGAGAGGATTATTATTGTTTGCATAAGTCTAATTTCTAGCAACAATCCGTAATCATCAGATTAAGCGCTAAATGCTGCAAGCCGGTCAAATAATCCTGTCTCCAATTGCTCATTATGAGCATTGGCAAATGTTCTTGCGGGATATAAACCGAACTTCTAGCTGCGATCCTAGCCAAAAGCGCTTCGTCTACTTCATCATCGGAAAAAACGAGTGCCCGAGGGTTGACGATGGCTGCGAATGTGGCGATTAAACGGGCGACGGCATCAATCTGGCTGTCTCTAGCCAATACAATCCGACGATTGCCTTCTTCCATCTGCAGCGCTTGCAGGAAAGATTGATTATCGTACTGAGGTACGAAAGAAATCTCACCCGAGAAAAACGTGCTACCTCGCACGACATCGCCATTGATCATAATTCCAGAACCCGGCCCGTTCTGACCAAAATACAGATAAACCAGCGATTCATTCTCAATTTCGAAGTTTGACGCATATCCAAGTACCGATGCATTCATATCATTTTCGACCACGACCGGTATTTGGAATCGGGATTCAAATTCCCTTTTCAAATCATAGTCCAGGAATTGCTGATATGGTGGGATAAAGATGATTTTCCCATTGTTAACGGCTCCAGGCACTCCGATAGCGATGGAGCGAAGCCGTGGATATTTCTCGATGAGCGTTTCAATAAGGTCCGCCAGTAGCTGCGCATCTTGCTGTAATACGCTTGGCATTGTTCCCTGCTCTTTGACCTCCCCAATACAGTTAAATATCGAATAATTTGTCTCGCTCTTCTCGATAAAAATGGCTAATCCCAACATGTATTCCGGATCATAGGTATACCGCTTTGCCCTCCTACCTCCACTGGAAACATCATCGCCTGTATAGCTGATTTCTCCGTCCTTCTCCATCTTGGCCATAAACTTGCTAATCGTCGGAAAGCTTATCCCCAATCGCTGACTGAGCTCCGCTTTCGTGGCGCTTCCCATCATGATGAGTCCCGCGCGGATGCGATAAATTAACGGTTCCTTTATCTCTTTCGGCGTTTTAAACACATTTGTCATGTAGATCAAAGCCTTTCATCAAAATAGTGATGACACTTATTAAATCATTTTAATAAGTATAGATCATCTTAGCAGAAGTTGCATGTAAGGGCAATAAATTATTAGCTTCAAAATACACTCAAACTTTATGAAGTAGTATGACAGACAGTTGTCATACTACTTTTTTTATACCCAATTAGAGGTACAGCATGCTTAAATTGACTGTTTGGATATCGTCTGAAAATATTCTATAACGACTTCACGGAATTCCAAAGCCGCCCGTGAAATGTACCGATTCTTGTTCCATAATAATGCGATCTCCCGTGCCAATTCGTGATTCTCTACTTGGAGATATTGGATATGTTCCCTCGAATTCCTTGCCGTGCTTGGTATGAAGGCTATTCCAATTTCGGCTTCTACAAGATCACTTAGCCTTGCAGGTTCATCACCCTCATACACATACTTAGGTACAAAGCCAACCGCTTGGCATAAAGAGTCCACGAAGTCACGAGCACCGTAGCCTTTCTTTACACCGACAAACCATTCATTTCTTAGTTCTATCAAAGATACGCTGCTTCGGTTTGCCAGTCGATGCCGCTTTGGAACCGCTACGAGGATTGGGTCAATGAACACGATTTGACATTCAATGTCATCCTCTTGTATAGGAGGTGAAGATAAGCAAAAATCGACCTCTCCTCTATGAAGAAGCGTAACCATTTTTTGCGTGCTAAGCATTTGCACATGAAATTGGATATTAGGCCGCTTTTTCCGAAACTCCCGGAGGATATTTGGTAACGTACTTGCGGTGGTCACCGCTAGCTCGAGTGTGCCCTGTTCCGGGCTGGACAAATCACTAATCTCCTGCTTCCCCTGCTCCAATTCAAACAATGCCCTTTCCGCTCGGCGAAGGAATCTGCTTCCGAACTCATTCAGTCGCAGCTTCCTCCCTGTTCGATCGAATAGAGGGACCCCTAGATCCTCCTCCAGACGCTGAATCGTTTTGCTTAGCGACGATTGAGTAACGTGCAGACTTTGTGCAGCTTCGGTCACATGTTCCAATCGAGCTACCGCGAGAAAATATTGCAGTTGAAGAAGTTCCATTTCGCACCCTCCATTCATTCCCTCAAATCAATGAAATCATAACATAAAATGCGTTGGAATAAATAATTGATTTCAAGTAAGATGACATCAATAAACTTTAGGGGGAACTCAAAAATGAATGCTCGCAGTTGGTGGTTGATGATTTCCGTTGGACTTGGGATGCTGCTCAACCCATTAAATTCTTCGATGGTTGCTGTTGCTATTCCCAGGCTGCAAAATGCGTTCCAACTTGACTTTACCGTAATTTCCTGGATTATTTTCACCTTCTACATTGCAAGTGCGATCTCTAACCCTGTCGTGGGAAAGGCCAGCGATTTATTCGGTCGCAAGAAGATATTTCTTGCCGGGCTTGTTGTAGCCTTCGTTGCCTCAGTATTAGCCCCACTATCGCCAAACTTTGGTTGGCTCATCGTATTCCGCATTGTGCAATCCATCGGAACAAGCATGATGATTTCAGTTGGAATGGCAATTATTCGAATTCATATTACGGAGAAACAAGCGACTGCGCTGTCCGTTTTGTCCATATTCCTATCAGGAGCGGCAGCAATTGGACCTTTTATTGGTGGGGTCTTGATTCACTGGTGGGATTGGCATGCTATCTTTTTCGTCAATATTCCTTTCGTGGTAACTAGCTTTCTACTAGCTTGGAGGACAATTCCCAAGGACGAACCGCCAACATCCGCCCAACGGGGCATGTCCTTTCGTAAATGGTTGGATTTGATTGATGTTTCAGGGATCCTGCTCTTCACTGTGGGTCTGGTTGCCCTGCTCGTTGGATTACTTTCAGCAAAATCATCCGGACATGTCTCATTTTGGTACATCGTTGTCGGGTTACTAGGCCTCGTGACACTGGGGACTTTCATACGACATGAGTTAAAAGCGACGTCACCCTTTATTCCTTTGCGCACATTCGCCAAATATCCTGCGATGACTTGGGTCAATGTCGAATTCATACTCGTTAACGTACTTTATTACTCGCTCTTTTTCGGGCTTCCGTCCTACTTGCAAATGGTACGTCATATCAGTGAGTTCCATACAGGGATTCTCATGCTAACCTTAGGCTTATGCTCGCTCGTTGCTTCTCCAATGGCAGGACGATGGATCGATAAATCAGGGCCTCGACCAGCATTGCTAGTATCCGGAATCCTGATGACACTTGGGGCAGTATGGATCGTGACATTGAATCAAACTTCACCGGTTATCAGCGTATGTTTGGCGTTAGCTGCATTCGGTATTAGCAACGGGTTCAATAATGTCGGTATGCAAGCGGCCTTGTTTCAAAGTTCTCCAAAAGAAATAATCGGTGTAGCATCCGGATTGTTTTTGACATCGAGATACCTGGGGACCATTCTCTCTTCATTGCTCATAGGCATTGTAATGGGAGGTAAGTTTAGCTTCGGGGGATTTCGAATACTTGGGATTATCCTCACGGTCATTGCATTGTCCTTGGTATTCATGAGCCGGAGGCGCCGGGAGTCAGGGCAATTGCAAGAGTCGTAGGTTAAAAAATTAAGGAGGAAGCACAATGAAGACATACAAATCCATCGTAATCGGCACGGGGCCAGCCGGACTGACGGCTGCCATTTACTTGGCGCGCGCGAATCTGGAGCCGCTCGTTATCGAAGGGCCGGAACCGGGCGGGCAACTGACGACAACAACCGACGTAGAGAATTTTCCCGGGTTTCCGGAAGGCATCATGGGCCCGGAACTGATGGATAATATGAGAAAGCAGGCCGAGCGTTTCGGCACCGAATTCCGCACCGGCTGGGTCAACTCCGTTGACCTGTCGCAGCGTCCGTTCAAGCTGATCGTAGAAGGCATCGGCGAATTGACGGCGGAAACGCTGATCATTTCGACTGGCGCTTCGGCCAAATATATGGGCATCCCGCACGAGAAGGAAAACCTCGGACGCGGCGTCAGCGCTTGCGCGACATGCGACGGCTTCTTCTTCCGGAACAAGAGGATCATTGTAGTTGGCGGCGGCGACTCCGCGATGGAAGAAGCGAATTTCCTGACGCGTTTTGGCTCCGAAGTGCGCCTTGTGCATCGCAGGGGCGAGCTGCGTGCCTCCAAGATCATGCAAAATCGTGTCCGTGCCAACGAAAAAATCAAATGGAGTCTTAACAAAACTCCGCTTGAAGTCGTTGCCGGCAATATTGGCGTAACCGGCCTGAAAGTCAAGGATAACGCAACGGGCGTCGAAGAAATTCTCGAAACCGACGGCATTTTCGTTGCGATCGGCCATAAGCCGAACACCGATTTCCTCGGCGGACAGCTCGAAACCGACGAGCTCGGCTACCTGATCGTTAAACCGGGTACGTCCGAGACGAGCATTCCTGGTGTATTCGCTTGCGGTGACGTGCAGGATCGCAAATACCGTCAGGCGATTACCGCAGCGGGCAGCGGCTGTATGGCGGCGCTCGATTGCGAGAAATATCTTGAAGCCGTGGAGCCTATTCACGCTTAATTGAGAGGAGATTGATTTAAATGGATTGGAAAGAAATTGAAACCATCGAAGAGTGGAAATCCGTATTGGAACGTTCCGCCGAACGCGGACAAGTGGTGCTGAAACATAGCACGGCTTGCCCGGTTAGTGCCAATGCACTGAAAGAATATAATCATTATTTGCAAGACACTCCAAATTGTGATGTCGATTACATACTCGTGAAGGTAATCGAATCTCGTCCTGTCTCGAACCAAATCGCCGAAGATCTTGGCGTCAATCACCAATCACCGCAAGTCATCTACGTCACAAATAAAGAGAAGTACTGGACCGCCTCGCATTGGGCGATCACGATCGAGCATATGACGGCGGTACTGAACTACGGAAAGGTTCGGCAATAATGACAACAGTCAACATTAAGGATTGCTCCGCGTGGGATCAAGCCTGGCAACAAACGCAAAAGCTGCACGGGGACCAAGCGATCTCCATGTGGGACACTCGAGCGCAATCTTTTGCCGGGAATGCACTCGGAAACGCGGGTAAAAGACGGACGGAGCATGTCATTGGGTGGCTGGAGCAGCTCGGCGTAAGTTTTGAGGGCGCCACGGTACTGGACATCGGTTCCGGTCCGGGAGCTTTTACCATTCCATTTGCCCTGCGTTCCGCACAGGTGACGGCTCTTGAACCGTCTTCCTCCATGATCGGATTGCTGCAGCAGCATGCGCAAAGTCACGGCGTTGCCATCGAGGTCATCGAGGCATTATGGGAAGACATCAATGTCGATCACGAAGGCTGGAACCAAGCATTTGATCTTGTATTCGCCTCCATGTGCCCAGCCATAAGCAGCTGGCAATATCTCGAAAAAGCGTTGCAGTGCGCCCGAAAGTATTGCTTTCTGAGCACATTTGCCGGAAAACGAGAGCACAACCTCATCCGCCAGTTGTGGCCGCTCTTGATCGGCGGGGAACAGCCAGCCATGCGTTTGGATATCGTCTACATGTTGAATCTCCTCTATGCCCGTCAATATCAATTCGACTTTCGCGTGTTCGAAGAAAAGCGGGAGGATACGATGGCGCCTGAGCAGGCGCTAGAATACATCATGCAATTGCTGCCCGGTTTTCGTATCCCTATTCAAGCCGACACGAAACAAAAGGTACAAAGCTATATAACCGCAACGTATCCGAATACGGTGCCAATTCGGACGGCGACACGCTTTGGCCATATTCTTGTGTCTTTATAGACGGGTATGATTCAGATTGAAATCCGTTAAGATCATCGCTCTGTTTTTGTGCTTTATTTTGCTGCTATCGGCTTGTCCATAGTATTCATGAGCCGAAGGCAAGGGAATCAGGGCAATTGCAAGAGTCGTAGGTTCATATAAATCGCCAGAAAAATCATAGTCGGTTAACCAGAGAGATTTCCACTCAACTGGAATTTATAGTATGCTAAACCATATGGGAGGAGATGAATTTATGGTCAAACAACTGATTATTGGCGACGCAACGCATGAACTGGCCACTACGCGCCGCATTCTGGAACGCTTGCCCGAGGAGCATATGTCGTGGAAGCCGCACGAGAAATCGATGACGCTTGGCGGTCTGGCCACGCACCTGATCAACCTGCTGAACTGGCAAATCGCGATCTTTCAACACCCGGAGTTCGATCTTTCGACCGTGCCCCTGCGGCGGGAGTCCTTGGAAAAACGCGCTGACGTTCTGGAAGAGTTCGACGCGAACGTCGGCAAGCTTGAAAAGTTGCTCGCTGAATGCGACGAGAAAACGCTCGGCGAGGAATGGACGCTGCGTCACGGCGACCATATCATCCTCCGCGAGCCGCGGGCGATCGCGCTCCGCACCTTCGGATTAAGCCACATGGTCCACCACCGGGCGCAGCTAGGGGTATATTTGCGGCTTCTCGATACTCCGGTGCCGGGCATCTACGGTCCCTCTGCCGACGAGAAAGCCTAATGAACTAAGTTTCTCGATCCGATGCACGCCAAACAGTCGCAGGGCACCGGCATGACCGCCGGTACTCTGCGACTGTTTTCCTTTCATTTCATTATTTATTATTGACAGATTTTTCACCTTGTTGTGCCAATTCCCTCAACTGCTCGCTCACTTTGTCTCTAAATATCCCGCCATGATAACAAATTACGGTTTCAATATCATACTTCGCGAACTTCCTCAGCGATTTCAGCGCCATGTCTATATCTAGTGCAAAAAGCGGCGGAGCCATTGGGCCTTGTAACATCTCGTTTGTCCCTGTAAGCGCGTCGCCTGTGATCAATGTTTTACTCTCATTCAAGTACAAACTAATATGCCCTGGCGTGTGCCCAGGTGTAAAGATCACAGTGATTCCCCCGCAGTATGGCAGCACTTCCCCATCATCAATGGTTTTATCGACTTTCACATTTAGCCACCTGTCTGGTGCCATCTTAAGAAGTGGCTTGTCACCTTCGATGTGCGGTTTTTCCATCTCATGCGCGAACACCTCGATCGGATGATCTATGGCATCTAGTATTTGAGGTAGACTCCCAGTGTGATCCAAATCTTGATGTGTCAAAATCACCTTGCTCAGTTTATGAAAAGAGATACCTGCTTTCTCCATCGCTTTTTTAATTGCTGGAAGTTGTCCAGGTGAACCAGTGTCCACCAAAATCACTTCATGCTCATCCCGGATCACTACTGGATGAATGATCATACTTCCCATTCTCAATTCAAGCATTTCTACGCCATTTGCTATTTTCACTGGTTTGTACCTCCATAATTTTTGCTTTTTGTAAGTGTACGCCTGCTAGTGCGAAGAAATGTAGCGATCAAGAAGGCACCGCCCAAGGCAATCGCGCCGTCTATTAATATGCCAAAAGTAGTACCATGAAGAATACTTAGTTCTGAAGTAGAGCCACCATAATGCGAAGCAGCAATAACTGACATTATTGGAGTTCCTACGGTAATTCCGATCTGCTGCGTAAGTGTAGCCAATCCTGCTGCTAAACCTTGCTCAGTATTATTTATACCTGAGGTGGCGGTTACTGTATATGAAACGATGGCTAAAACGTGTCCCATTCCCCCAATGAATGTCATGATCAGAATGGCTGAAATAGCCAATACTTTGTTTTCTCCTAGCCAGAACAGGCTACACGCCGTAACACCTTGGATCAATAGGCCCCAGACTAGACCTGCTTTAGATCCAATTCGAGCAATGATTTTAGAGGCAAATATCCCTCCGAGAAAACAACCTAGGCCAAGGAATCCGAACATCAGTCCTGTCTGAAATGGAGTCAAGTGCAGAACACCCTGGAGATACAATGTCAGTAAAAATACGATGGCGCTTTCCATAGAGAATACGAACAAGCCCCCTAAATTCCCCCATTTAACCGTATTTAATTTTAAAATCTGAACTGGAGCAAGCGGATTAGTTGCTCTAAGCTCAACGAAGTAAAATATTACAAACGAGATGGCAGAAAAAAGAATACTACCCCATGTTTCAGGGGCACTCCAACCGCTATGTTCAGAATTAGTAATGCCTAACACAAACGACAGTAAACCAATGGTAACGGTTATTCCACCAAGTGTATCAAGTTTCAGACGTACATCAGCGACCGATTCTTTAATGAAGAAAATACCACCAAAGAATATAACTGCTCCAACAGGAACGTTGATAAAGAAGTCCCATCGCCAGGACAGGAGATCTGTTAGAATTCCCCCAAGGATCGCTCCAGAAGTGAATCCCAGAGATAGTATGGCACCATTAAGACTAAGAGCCTTAGTCCGTAACGGTCCTTCTTCAAAACTTGTAGTAATCAATGACATGCCAGAAGGAATAACGAGCGCAGTAGCAAGCCCCTGCACAATACGAGCGATGAGAATCGTCTCAAACAAGCTGGCTAGCCCCCCAATCAATGATGAGATCGTCAGAAGCGCCATGCCAATAAGAAAAAGTTTTTTTCGACCGAATATATCTCCAATTCGTCCGAACAACAGCAAGAACCCAGCTGACGGAAGAACAAAAGCCGAAATCAGGAACTGTAAATTGTTTAGGCTAAGGCCAAGCTCGTCGCCGATTTTTGGAATGGCAACGGTAACGATAGAAAAGTCAACCGCAAGCATGAACTGTGCACCAAGAAGAATAATGATAAGCATGATCTGCCTAGCAGTCATACGAACCGTTGTATTGACATTCTGATTGGATAGTTTGTTCACTGATATTGATTCATTCATATATTTTATCCTCCTAGTATTCTAAATTGATTTTATATTTTTACAAGTATCGAAATATTCGAGAAAAAAATATATATGCTACTTTTTATGTCTAACCAGCGGACAATCCGATTCTGCAGGATAGACTTTCAGGGTGATTGATCGGATAAAACTGATAATACCCAACACCTCGCATCATTTTTTGACTTTTACTCATATTCATCATCCTTTTTTATTTGAATTGTTCTCAGCCATTTCATTGTATTATAATTAGTAACGCACAAAAAGTACGCAAATATTTAATACTAAGTATCCAAAATGATACTACAAAGGAGTACGGCGGTAAGTGAAAGGGAGTCATTATATAGCATTCTCAATTCCGGTGATGCTTTATTGATTGAACTATCGTTTCTTGCCCATTTTGTACCAACTTAGCGCTCTTCTTTCTAGCTCTTTAACAAATGCATCTTTACCGCCAATATAAGGTTCAATATCCTTTGGGAACTGTTTGGCGAGGCTTTCTTTTAAATTATCCCCCTTGAAACACATGCACTTGATGCGTGCGATTAACTCCGCCTTTTCGGAAATATCTTCTTCCTTTCATACCAAACTCGCCCATACCACTTCCTGCATAACTCCCGTTACTTGAATGAACAAAAAAAGGAGCTGCCGTTATGCAGGCTCCTCCACTATCGTTTTCCTTTAATGATGAGTGCCTATCTTTTTTCTCTGATCCACTGGCTATCTCTTTTATCTCTCCATGCAACCCAGCCTAGTGGGAGATCGGATTATTGGATCAAGCTCGGGTCAATGTTAACTATTTGCTTTAACGACAGTATGCGTACGTCTTCCTCTTTTACTTCTCCACCATCGAGAAATTGCCACATTCCATCGTCCTCGTCATGTGTTACGTATAGAATAGGTCTTTCACGATTCATGATTTTATTTGTGGTAAAAATTACTCACTTATCTTCCGAAATCCATAAACTAATAATACAAATCCTATCAAGAGGAAAAACCAAACAAAAAAATTCTCAAAGAACTCTGGGTATCTTGCGGAGCTATCTGTTCCTGTACCAGTAGATGCGTACCCAGCTGCTACAATTGCTGCTGCAATTTTGGCAACTATTCTTTCAGTAGTATAAAACAGGCCACTCATTAACATAAAGATCGTACCTAGAATTTTACTAACGTTATTATTCATAATCGCTCCTTAAAAATTATGTAAGATAGCCATTTTCATTTTACCACAATTATCCAGATGGCACGGCGATAAACTGTCCATTAGTTCAAAAAACAAGTAGGCACCGCGGCACCTGCCTATTAATCGTGTTATTCAACCCGTTCTCCGATAGTTCAATGAATACAAGATTTATTGCCTCTCTTTTGCTAATCTGGTTATTAGTCTAATGAATTCCGTTTTATTTTCAGTGTAGGCTTCCCTATCATACTTATAAGTTTCCGCTAATTTAAGCTTTAGTTCTTCATACTGTTTGGCAACAGTAGGGTTCTCACGTAAGTAGTCCCTAAAATACACTCTATCCCATAGTAAGTCCAAATCTTTTGACCCCATATGAATATGGAAGGATTCCTATTCTAATCCTGTCGGGGAATAACCTTTAATAAACATCATATGATTTTTCTGCTCTTTCAAGTGTATATAGTTATTTTCATTCATCTTGCTCATTATCAATTCACAAATTCCACTTTCATTTGGAATCTCCACTAAAATATCAATTGTTGGCTTGGATGATAAATTTGGTACAGCGCTGCTTCCGATATGTTCTATTCTTAGCGCTATTTCTGAGCCAAGAAGATTGTTTAAAAATTGTTTTTCATTTTTAAACAATACAGTCCAATTTCCATCGTAAGGAACAACTGTTATTGGATATAATTTTCCAAGTTCATCTTTGTTCATAACGAACTCACTCCTTATTGGTACGAAATCCTAAGTAAATAAATTTCATATTGGCGTTTATTGTCCTTCTCCTGAACAAAACTGCCCGTTACATCAATGAACAAAGCAGGTCGCCGCAGCGCCTGCTTTGTTTGTCTGTTATGATGCTACAGTCTCCGTTGGTTAAATAAATTAGTTGTCTGTTTTTATTGAGTGTCTTCGTCGCTTTTGTACTCCAAAATATCACCTGGCTGACAATCCAAAGTCTTACATATCGCTTCTAATGTTGAAAAACGAACCGCTTTTGCTTTCCCATTTTTCAGAATGGAAAGATTCGCCATAGTAATTCCAACCCTCTCCGAAAGTTCGGTTACGCTCATTTTCCTTTTTGCCAACATCACATCAACATTGATGATAATCGCCATGATGTTCACCTCAGATCGTTAAATCATTTTCTGATTTTATATGAATAGCTTCTTGTAAAAGTCTTTGGAGAACAGCAGCAAAAGCGGCGATCACCATAGAGGCGAAAATAATGACTAATCCGATTGGCATGATACCTGGAGGGTCAACTCTTTTCGCCATGAGATAGTAAAGTGGCATACCTAGCAGGTACAAGGTACTGATCGTGATGGCACAGTATTTTATGTTCTTTAAAGCCTTTACCGATAATTCCGAGAACGCTTGGTTCTTATCAATATAGCTTAAAAGTTTAAAAGCTTGATACAGAGCAAAGTAAAAAGGTATCGCTGCCGCGTACATATCGATTAAAACGAGAGATTTCATAGAAGCAATATCCGGATACAATTCTCCAGCAAAATTCCCGATCTTAGGCACCAAAAATATGCAAAATGCAAGAACTGGGATTCCAGCCAGAAAAATAATTACCTTTAAGAAAGTGGTTGAACCTCGTTTAGCATTCATTTACAACACCTCACTTATTAATGACAACATGATTTTATCATATGATTTATCGTTTTACAATAAATTAATATTGTTTTTTATTATATTATTATTGTTATTGAAATATCGTTTTTATTTTGACAAATATAAAAAGCATTTCTCATTACAAAGAAATGCTCTTACTTTAAAATGTTATATTTACAACTCGTTCAACAAAACTGCCCTTCAGCATGGAAAAGGCAGCCGATCGTTTTGGTCGGCTGCCACGGTGCTTTGTTGAACTATCGTATCCGTCCCTCAGCGCAATCCATCACATACTTCAAATTAATTTCCCCCTCATGATTCAACTTCTTCTTCATTGTAGACTCTGAGGTTACACAGAACCAGTTATAGTTACTGCCTATTATGATAATACAATTTATATATTGGAACAATAGCATCTTATGTCTTAGAATACAGGTAACGTTAGATCCATTATTGGCATCCATTCGATTGGGGGTACAAGCATGAAGGTTGCTGCTGATCAACGCTCGGTTACTAATGAGGCCTATCTCTCCATCGTACTTGTAGCCGGGATAGGTATGTTCCTTACGACTCTAGACTCAGGAGTGCTCAACGTTGCGATTTCTTCCCTTATTCAAAAGTTTCATTCGACTGTAACGACGGTAGCTTGGACCATCTCCCTTTATACGATTGTCATATGCGGCTGTATTGTCGTCTTCGGCAGGCTGGGCGACCGCTATGGACGTCTCACCATTTACTCCGTAGGATTGGCGTTATTTGCGCTTGCCTCCCTGCTTTGCGGTTTTTCGGAATCCGTGATACAGCTGATTGCATTTCGAATTTTACAAGGGATTGGGGCCGCCATGCTTCAGGCGACTTCAGCCGCCCTAATTACAACCCTAGTATCCCCAGCCAAAAAGAGCGAGGCACTTGGGGCTCTAGCCGCCTTCTTCGGTTTAGGACATGTCCTCGGACCGTTGGCGGGTGGAATCATTTTATCCACGGTAGGCTGGGAATGGCTCTTTTTAATAAATATCCCTATTTGCCTCCTTTGCTTACTTGCCTGCCGATATGTCTTAAAAGGTAAAGAAGCCCCAATTAGCAAGCACCAGCCGTTAAATTTCTCAGGCAGTCTGCTGCTATCGGCCTCAGTATTTTCTCTTGTTTATGGATGCTCTCAGCTAGGAGCTCATCATTCCGGCACCTACGTCTACATTCTGATTTTCGCAATCCTTATGCTCCTGTTTATCCAAAGAGAAAAAAGGACTGCCAATCCCATTGTTGCATTATCGTTATTTCGGAACGGTTTCTTCACAGTCTCTTTATATGCGATTTTTTCTTATGGGGGGGTTACACGTCTTTGTATGGTTGTCGTCCCCTATTATTTGGAGCAAGGACGCGGGTATGCCCCTTGGCAGCTCGGCTTGGTGAATTTGTTGCTGCCCTTGGGGCTTGTATTGACTTCCAATATAGCCGGCCGGCTGATGGGGAGCTGGGGCACTTTCCGATTAATGACAGTCGGACTTTGCTGTATGTTAGTTCCACTTCTGATTCTTGCTTTGCTGCCCCCGAACTGGCACCTATCCGTAGTTTGCTTCATGCTTTTTGTTTATGGATCGGGCGCCGGTCTGTTCCAACCGTCCAACATGGTGGCTATCATGCAAACTGTCGGCACCGCGCATCAAGCGACAATTGGTGCTGTACAAAGACTTGCACAAAACGTCGGAATTTCCTTGTTCACCGCCGTTACGGCCGGATTCCTTCAAGCCCCCGCTCATGATGTATGGATCGGCTCCCGCAACTCGTTCTGCTTGGCAGTGGCGGCTACTTTCTTAGGTATTGCGGGCTTTGTCGTGGTAATTCAATACGGGAAGTTAAAATCTTTTACGTGATAAAATAATCTATTACGCACTCTTGAGGAGTGCTTTCTATTTGTTTACTGCAAACATATGAAAACACCTCTCATCTACTGATCTTTTAATTTCCAGTATTGACAGGTGATTTAATTGCTAACAGCGAGGAAGCAAACTTCCCGAACTGGAGCTTGCGATTGACGGACTCATTACGCCCGAACAGGCTGAAAAAATCAAGGTCATCAAGCAACATTACAAAGACCTCGAATCCCGTAAAGCGGATTTGGAAGCCATTAATAGCTCCCATCTTTCTTGAATCTATTCAATTATCCTTTGTTTGGAGGATGGCAGAACGTATTAAAAGCGATGAACCGCGCTGAGCTCTCGTTTTCCGTTAGCGGAAAGAGTTATATTACCGTTAAGATTTGATTTTTATGATGATTGTCGTGATCGTTAAATTCGTGAATGATGTAAAGCAGAGAATAGGGGGTTCCAGTGTGTGGGCAAGTTTCTACTCCGTTCGCAGTAACATGCTTAGCAACAACGTCATGCTCAGCTAATAGTATTTCAACTAACTGAAGACGGGTTTTCTTAAATTCATCAAGCAGACGATTTTTAGAAATTCCCGATCTGGCGTATTCATAAGCGATTTTGTTAAACGAATCGAAATCTGGAAATGTCATTCCTTCCCCATCTTTAATTGCTGGAATGATCGTAGAGATAAGATAAGTATCCCAATTTTTAAGATGCGAAATAATTTCTCCTACTGATGCTTTTCCTTCATCAATCGGTTGTAACCAAATGCTTTCGTGCACATCATGTAAGGTGTCCGTCCACTCTATAAATCCTTTATACCGAAGAATCGTGCTTTCGTCTAAGCTAATCATATTGAAGCCTCCATTTTATTGAGAATATTCGGCAATAAGATACATCTGGAATAATAACCCATATTCATAATATCGAATGTATGTTCGGTTGTAAAGGTTCACTTATTGAACTATGCTGCCAGTTACTTCAACGAACAAGAGCAAGTCGCCGCGGCGCCTGTTCTTGTTTCATTACTCAACTAAAGAACTTGATTCTTTCCCGACGAACGTTTTCTTATACGCTTAATTTAAGTTTATTCGCGGTGAGCCTTATGCCTACCATCGCCGAACGATTAAACGAGCTACGCGAGCAAAATCAGGTCAAACGAGAGGAACTCGCCCAAGTCCTCGGGGTTTCCGTTCGTTCAATCAGCCACTATGGGTCGGGTAACAGACGGCCAGATTATGATGGTCTTCTTGCTCTTGCAGATAATTTCGACGTTAGTCTAGATTATCTCGTTGGCCGCTCCAATGACCCAGAAAGAAACTAACGGATGTGAAAAAACCTTAATTCGGGCACGACCAGCCGCGACCCAAACCAAGGTTTAATTTATTTTATCCCGTTATTTATTCGTAATAATAACCGTTTGGGACGAAGGCTCCCACTTCACTTCTGCCCCCAGTGCCTCGCCGATGAAGCGGACCGGGACCATCGTATGGCCGTTCACGATCTGCGCCGGCACTTCTAGCGTTTTGGCCGAACCGCCGACCGTGACATTTTTATCGCCGATTTTCAAATACACCATCGTCGTTCCTTTCTTGGCTGTCACGGATTGTTCCTTTTCGTTCCAGTCGATCGTGGCGCCCAGCTTCTCAAAAATAGCCCTTAGCGGCACAAGCGTGCTGCCTTCGATTATAACCGGCGGCTGCTCGAAGCTTTGCGCGGTACCGTCAATGGTTACCTTAATGGCGTCGGTGCCGCCTTTGGACGCTTCGAAACTGAAGGTATCGCTGCCGAAGACCAACGTGAAATCAACCGACGTTACGATACTTTCGCTGCCGCCGCCACGCGGATCGGTTGTGGTTTCTTTCAGCAATATACCGGTTTCTTTGTCGAACCATTGCTCTCTGGCCGGGACGCCCCCGTTTTCCACTCTCTCGATCCCTTCGGCATCCGTGAATTTTCGATTCAATTGCTTGCTTGCACCCGACAGGTGATAGGCGGCCCGGCCAAGGAGCGTTTCTTCTCCTTTAAAAACCGGAGCTTCGTTATCTTCTAACAGCAACTTAAGCTTTTGCTTGGATATGTTGGAATAGCTGTACCATTCCATCCCGTTCAGCTTTATTCGGCTTGTTTTCCCTTCCGTGATGAAAACTCCGTCATCTCCGTTGATGATCGAGGTGCTCATCGTTTTGCCGCTTCCGTCATAGTTGATCTCCGATCGGTACCGGGCATTCGGAACATCCTGCCATTCCTTGAATGACACAACTTTGCTCGTTCCATTTTCAAAGGTGGTCGTCTCCTTCCGCTCCACGTAAAACGGGAGCGACTGCTTCCCTTCGATTTCCTTGGCGACCTGTTCAAGGGTTAGTACGCCGGCTCCGATTTCTGCCGGGGCAGCTGACGCTCCATAAAGAGGCAGCGCCATGGTAAGCAATGCAAAACCTAGTCCTGCGGACAACCATTTTCGTTTGTTCAACATCATCATATCCTCCATTTTCTCCATATAAGGGATTGTGGAGGTGCTGATTTTTCGCCTCGAATCATCGCCGCTTGGCCGGACGAAAACACCTCCTTATCTTAAGGCGAATTAAAATCGAATTCGGTTCATCCATGAACCGAGTCGCCGTTTCGTTCGCCTATAAGGTGTACGACCCAAAAAGAGGAGGAGCAAACCACAATGAAAAAAACTACCATTGCCGTATTAAGCGCAGCCGTATTATTTGGAGGACTTGCACCGCTGGCCGTTCGGGCCGATGCAACCGCCGTTACCGCAAACCAAACCGCCGCAGTGCCGGTTGTCACTCATGACACAAAAACCTTCAATTTGAACCCGGACATCCAAAAGCAGTACGGCGGGGCCACATTCACGTTGAAGTCGCTGACTGCCTCTCCGGAGACGACCGAATTTGTCTTGGCCCGTCACGTCCCGGATGGGATTGCGAAAGATGTCGATGAACAGCTCATGAAAATGCGTTATTTGGTCACGGACGACAACGAATGGATTTACGAATACCAAAAGGCTAGTGAGAAAGGACAGGAGCAGCCGGATGGCTCTTTCGTGCCCCAATATACCGAAAATGTGAAGCCTTTGCAGGGGAAGCCCAAGGAGCTGACCATCAGGCCGTATGTAGGAGGCTGGTACGACGATACAAGCACGATGTTCTCGGATAAAGCAAATGTGACCGCGCCATTAACCGGTCAATATCCGCTGACGCTCGATCAAGGTAAAATCGGCAGCGTGTCGGTAATCGGCGTGGACTTCGGCAAGGATAAAACCGTTCTGAAACTGGCGATCGCCGGAGAAACGGCATCCGTTCAGAAGACGGGCACTTGGCTTGTACACAACGGGAAGCAGCTTGATGCGATCCGCACGAAACTGGTTGGCATAGAGGACGGCGTCTACCAATACGAGCTTGAATTTCCGGCCGTGGACTCGACAGCACAGCTTAAGGTGCTAACCAAGCGCATGACGCCTGTGACGTTCCTGAAGGAGCTGGAGATGAAGGTTCATCTTCCGCAATAACGATAGCAACTCGCGAGGAGTTACGTTCCACGCGGGTTGTTTTTTTGCTACAGTCCTTTGCCTACAGGCTGAATCGTTCTCAATACTTGTGCAACCTTCGGGCCGATCGCGGACGCGATGACCCATCCCGCCTATCTGACCCAGCGGAAGCGGACCGAGTCGGGCGAAGAGTACCGCAGGCGGATTCGCAGCGACTTGACATTTATGAACGAGCGGCTCCGCGCCGAGCTTGGCAATCATTCGAGGTTGCTTGCTTTTCCGTACAGGGCGTACAATGAAGAGACGCTTCAAGCGGCGGAGGACGCAGGCATCGGGCTGCTGTTTACGATCCGGGATGGCATCAATACCGCTGCGGACCGGTTGGTGTACCGGATCAATGCAGGCGAGCCGTACATGACGGCCGACGCCTTGATCGCGGCGATATGCAAGTATCATGAAGAAATTTTTTTGCGGAATCAATGAACCGGAGCCCCGTTTCGTTCGCCTATAAGGTAGAGGAAGTCAGGAAGGTGACGTAAATGGATCAGGAGAAGCTATATATCAAGCAGTGCAGGAACGGAGATAAAGAAGCTTTTTTCAAGCTGGTCGAGCCGTTGCTAGGCCGCGTCTACAGCACGTCGGCCGCGATACTGCGTTCCTCGCATCTGGCGGAGGATGCGGTGCAGAATGCGTTGCTCGAAGCGTATCAAGCCATAATGAACGGCAAAAATATCCGCAATTTTAAGAACTGGTTCAATCATTTGACCGCCTGCCGCGCGCTCGATCTGGCCAGACAGCGTTCGAAATTGGCCAGCCGGACCGGCGATCTGGAGGAGATTGAAGTGCCGGATGAGCAAGCCTCCCCGATCGACGCGCTCATCCGCAAGGAAGCGGGCCACGAGCTGCTGGGATCGG
Source organism: Paenibacillus sp. GCM10027628 (assembly GCF_042676385.1). Classification (NCBI taxonomy): domain Bacteria; kingdom Bacillati; phylum Bacillota; class Bacilli; order Caryophanales; family Paenibacillaceae; genus Paenibacillus; species Paenibacillus sp. GCM10027628. The sequence continues at coordinate 13,419 of NZ_JBHTHA010000003.1, read as the reverse complement.
TGATGTCGCTGGACGTCAACCACCGGATAGTCGTCATTTTGTACTATTACCAGGAGCTGTCGCTGGATGAAATCGCCGATGTGCTTAGCGTGAAGAAGGGCACGATCAAATCGCGGCTGCACGCCGCCCGCTTGAAATTGAACGAAAAAATGATGCAACCTAACCCAAAGCAGGTGATGGAATGTTGAAATCGGTACGTGATAAACAAGTCAAAGAAGAGCTCGCGCAATCGCTTCAAGAGCTTCCAGCCCCGCCATCGCTGCTTCAATTCGCTAAGGACGTCCCGGACATGGCAGAATCGATGCCTGCTATCCCGGCCCGTAGGCCAATCCGGCGGCGCATCAGGAAGGCGCGCTTCACCATTGCCGCGGCCTGTGCTTTAGCCGTAGTCGCTTCGGTCGGCGGCGCTCAGGTTTCCCCGACGTTCGCCAATATGGTAAAAGGCATTCCAGGCTTCTCCGGCGTGTTAAACTGGCTGGATGAAGTACGGGGCTATGACGGCGTCCGCAATGCGCGCTCCTATGGCTATGAACCGACCGCTCCTGTCGTGAAGCAGTTCGGCGACGTCACCATCGGCATCAGCGACGTCTATTTGACCGGCGATAAGCTTTCCTACAAAACGTTCGTCAAGTCCGACGAGATTAAGAAAAACGCGTTCAAACGGGAAAACGGCGTTTTGGATGTAGACCAGAGAAAAATCACGAATTATAACATCAATAGCTATGACTTCGAGGAAGCTATCGGTCAAGGCGGCGGGGGCACCGTCGAGTCCGATGACGGAACCCAGGAGCCAATCCAAGTCGAAACTTCCGAATTGTTCCTGACGCCGCAACAAGTCAAGGATTTTATAAACAAGAACCCGAAGGAACTGCGGTTTAAGGTATACGAGCATTCTCCTGGAAAAAGCTCAAAGTTCTTGTTCGATATCAGTGTGCCGTTCGATAAGTCGCAATGGCGCGAAGACCTTATTGTTCCGCTTCATCAACAGGTCGAGGTGGCCGGAGACCCCGATCTTCCATCGTTTACCTTGGATCAGCTCAAGATCACGCCTACGAATACGCACCTTGATGTGAAAATTGGGCAGGGCGCAACCCATTATTTGAACTTTGCTTGGTTTGGCAATAATTCGCAGGAGTTTGACCCATATCTTACCGATGACAAGGGGAACAAATACCCGCTTTTGGCGGATAAACCGCAGAAACAATATGATAGCCTTGCTCGGCCTGGCGATTGGGATGGCAACAAAATGGAGTTCATGTCTTCGCCGTATTTCGACCCATCCGTGAAACGGCTAACCTTGCACCTAAACGGCATCCATCTTACGGAAAAGACGCCGAGCGCCTCATTTACGCTCTCGTCCGGCGAAAAGCTTCCGAAAACGGTACGCTTTAAGGATAAACAATTTACGATCCTCGATAGCTTTTATAAAAATGGTTACCTGTGGCTCAAAATCAAGAAGGATCGTCCGGAAGACGTCCGCTTGGGCATCCAGTTCGGCATTCCTGAGGACCTCAAGAAAGCTTATCAAGAGAAAATAAACAATACACCGGAATTGAAGGAATTGTACGATCCGCGTCCCGGCGTTGCGGTAATCGACGGGGTGACGCGTTCCGAGCGGCCGGAGGATGACTATTTCGAAGCCGGCATTAGAACGTCCAAGCAAGACTCTTACGAAATTACTATGCTGCGCGACTTCAACCCGATCCCGCTGAAAAAAGAGATTACGTTTGAAATTAGAAAGTAGCAGTTTTAACCTTGCCGATACTCTGACCATCGCTTTTATTGAAGCTTCCCCGTGTTATGAACGCGTTCATGACGGAATCACACCGGCATGATGCGGTCAAGGCACGGGGCGTTTTTTTGGGAGAAATAGCAGCATCACGGTTGCCCCGACAACTATACAGTTTGACGATATGGTGAGGTGGAATAAGATGAATAGACATAAATTATTGCCATTAACCGAAACAATAAGTTACATAATGCTGGCATTGCAAGAGCCTGCACACGGCTATGCCATTATGCAGAGGAGGAAATGAGTGGCGGTGACGTGCGGATTGCTGCTGGAACTTTATACGGTGCGGTTTAAATTTAATGAAGCATGAATTGATTAAACCTGTCGAAACGGAAGATGCCTGAAGAAAGGTCTATGTATTAACGGACAAAGGACCTTGAAGTTCCGATCGTCTTGGCCAACTGACGTAAAGTATTAAACTATCGTATCCGTAGCGGAATCATGGTTTGAACGAAGGATATGTTCGATAATTCATACATAAATACCTTTTAAACAGCAAATTCCATAATTCTGTGTGAAAATTCATACAGATTAGTGCTTTTTTAAGAAAAGAGTATAATTCTGTTCGATAATTCATACAGATTCGTTCTTGTTTCGATAACTTTACCTTACTTATTCCGTTCAACTATACTGCCAGTTGTGCAACAAGGCTGCCAATCGAGCTGGCAGCTTTGTCATGTTTAAACTGTAGTCTCCGTTAGCTCAATCGTTTGTTCACTTGAAATATTTAAGATATCCCCAAAGAAGTAAAATCGGGATAGCTGCAAGAAAACATGCTATAGAGATACTGTCCCTTTGTTTTTTATCATTGTTGGTTTCTGAATTATCATTAGCTCGTTGGCGGTCACCTGATATCAGTGCGCTGCTTGTAATAATAGTAGAGATTATAAGAATTAAACCAATGCAGCCAGTATTACCACATATTGGAACTAAACTGCCCGTTTGCGTAGCAAGGCTGCCGATCGTTCTTTTACTATTGTGAAGCTCTAATATATCCCACGGCAACCTCATGGCTTAGGGTATTGTCTCGTACTAGTTATTAATACATACATTACCGTACTATATGCTGTTTCCGGCAATAATTTGATTTACAGTTCGTAACGCAGAAGAAATCGCACCTTCAATCCAACCGGGAAAAAGACTTGTATGATCGCCAGCAAAGTAAATTCTACCTTGTTCGGCAGACAGTGTTGGGAGCATTCGAATCATCTGTTTCGGCTTATACCAAGCATACGCACCTCGAGAGTAAGGATTATGATCCCAAGAAAAGACCGTCCCACCTTCATAATGATACGACAATTCAGGAAGCACCTGTTTGATTTCTGATACAGCTGAATTAAAATTACCAGCTCTAGATATTTCTCGCGCCGATTCACCGGAGGAGTATGAACAAATTAACCCCCTCTTTGATTTCGTTTGAGTGAATGTAGCATCAAGCAACCATCCAATTTTCAGATCCGTATTTACTGTAGTAAAGGAACTTAAGTTGTTCCAGAATCTAGTTCTGCTTTGTATGACGGTACGCGTAACGGAAGTTGAAAGTTGATTTTGAATGACATCATTTTTTTCTTTGCTAAGTGGCGGAGAAAAATGAATTGTACGCAAGACTGTAGAGGGAATGGCCACAATGACCCGATCACAGCAGATAGTGAAAACTTCGCCGGAATTATTAAATTGGATAGTTACTCCTTTATTACTATGTTCAATATGCGTCACAGCACATCCATAACTGATATTAGAGCCAATTGTAAGGGCTAGCTTTTTCGGTAGTTGATCCATTCCACCTACTATAGTCTTTGCACTACTTTCGGAACTGGCCATTTTTAGGTCAAGCAGTCGCTGTAATGCAGATACTTTGCGAATACCATCACCTAGCATCTGCATATATCCGATTTCAAACAGCTTAATCGCACCCGAAGATGCTCCTTGACCTTTAAGATATTCTTCCATTGTCATTGAATCGAGCTGTGCCGCTTGTTTTGTTGGCCAGCCCGGCAAAAAAGGATTTCCCGTCGCTTTAAGCCCCGGCTTGAGATACTTTTCCAACATTCCCGCATATCCTAAAATTCTTTCCTCGGCTGTAAGTGAAACAGGCCATAGTGCAGGTTCAGCCGGAGAATCTATTATTAATCTCCCGTCGATATATGACAAGCTTCTATTGGGGACTGGTAAATTTATTAATTGAACCCCGGCTTGCTGAGCATAACTCAATGTGAGAAAATGATGCGCTCCAATGAAGGCAGCCCCGATTTCGCAAAACAATCCATCGGCAAATTGATCCCGCATCGTGTATATGCGACCACCCGGTTGACTATTTGCCTCTAATAAACGCACGTTATATCCTTGTTTCATAAGCTCCAAAGTGCATACCAAGCCCGCCATCCCTGCCCCAATAACTACAATACGCTCAGGAAAACGACCTATTACCATAAACTCCGATTCCTCCAAAGATTACTTTAATCCTTTAGTTCCTAGGCACTTCTTATTATTCTATGCTGTCCGTTACTTCAATAAAACAATAGAGGAGCTGCCCGAAGCAAGCTCCTCCACTATCGTGTTCCGTCCGTTCAATTAGGATGGAGCCCATCCAAAACGTTACACCAATGTTCTCTCCTAGGAAAAGCCATCCAAGTAATGTCCCAACCACGGGCTGAATGTACCTATTTCCTGAGTAACAATCGAAATGGTATTACCAATGACTCCAATAGCTATGATTATTAAGAAATCACGTTTATGACCGAAACTATGATTTTAACAACAACGTACATACCACCCCAAATACTGTCAGCTAAAGCTAAAAATATAGATCCTAATTTGCTTTCATAAGAGAGGCAATCTTTTGTTCGTCTCCATTCTGAATCCGTTCCAATTGATTAATGACAAGTTCTTGCCTTTGTACGGAATGGTTTTGACTTAACGGAATATACATGGTTTTTCTCCTCCTTGTTTGCTCTTATATGAGTGTTTTGGTCATTATAAAATCTATTTGTTCTTCATCACCCATATAGAAAGAGTGGGCTCCTGTTTGTACAAAGTCCATTTTTTTATAAAAGGTAATTGCGCTCTCATTTTTTTCCCAAACCCCTAGCCAGATCTTCTCTTTATTCCGTTCTATCGCTATTTCTATGGCTTTATTTATTAGATATTTACCAAGCCCCTGTTTATGAAGTTTTTTCCTTATATAAATCCTCTCGATTTCAAGCGAATCATTGCCCATTATTTCAGTTTGAGCATCATTGGTGTTTAGTTTTAAATACCCGGCAATTTCCTCATTAGAATAAATAAAATAGAATTCCGAAGAGATATTTGATAATTCTTTTTCTAATTGCTTTAAGTTAAATGCTTTTTCCAAGTAGGCTTTCATATTTTCAGGTGAATTTTGATTCTTAAATGTCTCATTAAATGTTTCAACACTAATCTCTTGAAGTAATCCTAGATCTTCAAATGTGCACTTTTTTATATGTATAGTCATTTTATTTGTCCTCCTTTTACTAAATCAATAATTTCTCATGTTTCCCTTTTTTACAAACTCCCAGTCTTTTTCTACATTTTTTCTGACTCTTTGCAGCAGGTTAAAAATCGTTTCTACTTCACTTTCGGAAAATCCAGATAGTGCGACCATATTGGAATAATCGTTTTCCCTTTTTATAAAAGGGTAAACAGATTTCCCTTTTTCTGTAGGGAATAGTTTTTTAATTTTTTGGTTATATTGATCATCATTCTTTTCAATAAATCCATTAATCTCCAGTTTCTTTATAGCACGAGCAGCTGTTGTTCGATCTACCTTTATCATTTCAGCTAACTTTTCTTGAATAATTCCTGGATTTTCACATATTCGCACGAGGTACAAGTACTGTCCTTTTGTAAGGTCATATTTTTTAAATTCTATATTACTTATAGAATCCAGTGCCCTAGCAATCATTCCAACCTCACGTAGAATTTCCTTCATAATTGCAACTCCACTAATACTGTATTTTTCAAACGCCGTAAAAAAATAGTACATCATTTTTGTTGTATTTACAACAAAAAAATACTGCAGGCTTTTCCATACTAAACTGCCCGTAGCAAGGCTACAGATCAATTAGCCGCAGCCTCATTGTGTTGAATGTACTAAGCTTGTGATCTAATAAAAATGAAACCGGTTATCTCGTACTCATCGGTCAATCAAGCTCTACGATTATATTGGGTTCGCTACAATGTAAGCAGATTTGTGTCGTTCAACGACAATGTAGGAACTTTTGTGCGTTTTGCCGCGACACAAATTTTCCTACATAAAAAAATAAAAGCCTGATTTCTCAAGCTTCTTACTCACCAATTAATGTAGGAACATTTGTGTAGTTGGACACTCCTTTAGATTATTTGAGCTGGATGACTCGCTTGATCATATGATCGTCGATGATGCAATGTTTGGTCTGTGAATCGTTATTGAGAGCGTGTGGTACTGACCTTGTGGGACAGCCCCTTGAGCTAACGATCCTGTCCCGTCTCTTACCGACTTCCCCATTTCTTCCGAAACTTCCTTGATGCATGCTTCATGATCGGCTTGCCATGTCCGAAGCATGCGATGTTATATTCCATCTCCCCTAGTTTACGAAGGCTTTGTTTCGCCACCTCAATGTCTTCATGCCCGATACTAAAACCGAGTCCCATTATGTTCGACGCGGCATCGGCAGCGAACAAAACACCTCCGTGCGATGGCAGCAAGTAAGCAAGCTGGCCCTGGCAGTGGCCCGGAATGGCAACGGCCTTAATTCCGCCCGCCAACTGAATGATGTCTTGATCGCTCAGCTTGATATCGATAGCAACCGCTTCGACTGCATTGTCCGAGACGAATATGCGAAATAACAGCTTGTTCATGATACCCGGAGAAGCCGTCATCGTTCTCTGATTGAGCCCTTGCTCTAAGATGGGAGCATCCTGTACTCCAGCGTAGATCGTCGCCTGAGGAGCTTCTCGCTTCAGGGCGGCCGCGCTACCGGCATGATCGGGGTGACAATGCGTGAGCAGAATCGCCTTCAGATCGCGGGGCTGACAACCGATTGACTTTATCGCGGCCGTGATGTTGGACGCATTGCCTACCGCACCGGTATCGATGAGAATCAGTTCGTTTCCTTCTTTGACTAAATAAGCATTCACGTTTCCTAATGGCAGCAAGTAAACATCTTTCATGATTTCCTTGAATTTCATAGTATTATCCTCACTTTTTAGAATATTTGTTACACTTATTATTTAGCCAAACATAATTTTAGTCAAGCTAAATATATAATTAAAAAAAAGGCTATTCGCCCTTATTTTTCTCCGTAGGCAAATGGCCATGCGTTCTTCTTAGCAGCTCAAGCATCGTAGACACTTCTTCCTCCGTCAAACGTTGCCGAGTCATGTCTTCGAGCTCTTGCATAATGCCCAAGCAAACATCTCTTTGGGCTTGTCCCGCCTCCGTGAGAATGATCCTTTTGACGCGCGCATCTCGCGAATCAGGCACTCGCACGACCCAACCGCCTGTAACGAGCGCATCGAGCAAATTCGTGAGTGACGCGGGACGTATGCCCAACTTTTCGTGCAACTCCTTCTGCGTCATTCCATCTCCGTAACTCCATAACTGTTCCAATACATTAACTTGGGATGCCGTCAATCCATACGCTTCCAGCCTCCGGTCGCATAACCGATCCAACTCGCGAGACGTACGCTTGATCCAATGACTAACAAAATCATGAAGAGGATGCTGCATTAGCTTCCCTCCCTTTGGGGGTTGATTTATACTACTGTTCCATCTCTATTTGAAATCTTATCATCCCGTTAACTCAGAAACAACTCCCAACAAGAACATTTGTTTGGTATTCTTGACGCAAACGAATGTTCTGAATGTGATTCGAATGGCTTAGCAAGAACCGATGAGTTTAATTCAGTATCAGAAATTGTTCGCAACCGAGGAGGCTTGCAAGGATCGTTCGTAATGTCCTGCTGCGTCATGCCTTCATTGAGCTAAAGTATCCGTTAGTGCAATGGCCTGATAAGATATTCCACCAAGTGCAGATTGTTGATATAATTAATGTCGAGTAAAATATTGGAATAATGTTCCATTTAAGAGAAGGTGTTTATCTCCTTAAATAAAGCAAAGGAATATTTGTCAACATACTAGACGTATAATAAAACTGAAAGATATCGTTAGGGGAGAACCAATCCAATGGAGAGTTCATTATTTAGTGCTATAAGTATTTCGTTTCTGCTTGTTGCTATGTTAACACCTATTTTAATATGGGCGTTGCGTAGTTTAAACCTAACTCAACCTATCAGGGTAGAGTTGCCACCGGACCATCAAGTAAAACGTGGTACTCCGCTGATGGCAGGCATTATTCTACTTATAGGGGTAATTACATCAGCATACTTCCATCCTAAGCCACTGGTACTTTTCCTTGGAGCAACTTTTGTTTTATTTGGCATATTGGGGTTCATGGATGATTTTAAAAAGGCTGCTTTTCAAGACCCCTCTGGAATCTCAGGAAAAACAAAACTGATTTTTCAATTCGCTTTTACTATCGCATTGTTATTTGTGTTACTTTATCAGTTCAATTTGAGTTCAGAAATCACCCTATTTAAAGGGTTTAACCTCCACTTACCAATTTTCGCATATCTGATATTAATGATGTTATTTATTGTGGGTTCAGCCAATGCAATAAATTTTACTGATGGCCTGGATGGACTTCTAATAAACGTTGCAATACCAACATTCTTTTTCTTTTTTGTGATTTCGGAAAAAATTGAAGTACAGACTTTCTCATTAGTAATGATTGGTTGCTTGTTAGGTTTATTTATATATAATATTTATCCAGCAAAAGCGTTTATGGGTGATACTGGGTCTCTTGCAATAGGTGGTTCTCTTGCTTTCTTGGCTGTAATTGAAAAGGTTGAAATTTTGATTCCGATATTATTTTTTGTTTATCTAGCAGAGCAACTATCTGTCATTTTGCAAGTTTGGTATTACAAGAAAACCAAATTGAGAATATTCCGAATGGCACCTATTCATTATCACTTTAGTTTGAAGTATGGCTGGAGCGAGAATAAAATAGTGATGGTATTCGGATTCATATCTTGGATATCAGCATTTATTTCTTGGATTCTTTGGAAATACATACTATAAATTTCCTTACTCTTACTCAACTATATTCAATCTTGATTAAGAAAGCAGGTCGCCTCACGCCTGCTTTTTTGTTCTGTCTTTATGTAGCAATCGTTCTACTTAGCTGAACATACTACAGAAAATTTCGTAACACGACCTATTAAATCCTTAATTTCAAATTGGAATTACCACGCTCTACTGCCCGTTACTTCAATAGGCCGACGATGATTTCGTCAGCCTATGGTCATGATGCTATCGTTCTGTGTTAACGGAACAGGCTGCAATCTGGTTTTCTTGGACTATCGTATCTAAAGTTTTATTTAATAATCGTGGCATGATTCAGTTTCTTAAGAATCGAGAAAAAAGCTTTTGAGAACCTGCGCCACTTTGTCCGGTCCGCCTTCATTCTCTGGACCAAAATGGTCCTGTTTGGGGAGAATTTCTATTTTGGAACGGAATATAGTGAGGTTCAATTCCTTAATCATTTCCTTTGTGGAGTTGGGACTCTTGTCTCCCGAGATCAACAAAACGTCTGCATCAATTATTCTGTAATTCGGATAGGAAGAAGCATGGCGCATCACTTCCTGGTGTTCAATTAAGTTTTGCGGTAATAATTGGGCAATCTTGTTCCATTGGTCTCCGCGTACCATAATCCTCAAAATGAATTTCGCATACCAATTGGGAAGACGTGTTAATGGGGTATCGCTCATTCCTCTCACAAAATTGGTAAAAGCCCCCCTGAAATCGTTCCTCTGCAAGGCCTTCTCGTATTCGATCATCCAAGAATCGTCCATTGGCTGAATCAGTACCCCGGGTTCGTACAGTGCTAATTTTGTGATGAGGGATTCCTTTCTAGCCGCTTCCAACGAAACAAGTCCACCATAACTATGCCCGAACAAATAATTGGCACCCGTTGCCTCCCGGACAGCTCGAACGTCTTCACACTCTTTACTGATATCATAGTCCGGACCTTGGGGTCCACTCATGCCACGACCCCTTCGATCTATTATGTGAACGGTAAATGAAGGCGAAAGAGCAATTGCTAAGCGCGTATAATCATTGGAATCCCTCAAGGCGCCATGAACCATAATAATTCCAGGTCCCGTTCCGATACTTTGGTATCCAATCCGAGTACCATCACTTGATCTTACTGTGGATTGTGTAAATAAACTCGCTTCATTCGAAGAGATCATTGGATGAGACATTTTCACATCACCTTTCTAACTTATTGTTATATCTCATCTTACTTCGACTAGAAATGTTCTTTAACCATCCCGAGACTGATTTTTGGCTCGATCTACAGACCAGAAAATTGTAACGAATAGAAAATAATGTCTCATCAAAAATTTAAATATTTGGTAAACTATGAGCTATACCTGTATTGTTAGTGAGAAAACGGCAGCTGATCAACTAAGTCGGCTGCCGTTTTCTGGTGTTCATTGAGCTATTGTTCTTCGTTAGTTCAATAGTGGTCGACCTATTATTGCATTGAATTAAGATTCAGCAGTTGACAATAGTGAAGTGATTTTGTGAATCCAGCCCCCGTTTTCGTCGGCTAAAATGGTATTCCACCCGAGCAATTTTGCTTCATTAAAATTTTTATCTTGGTCATCAACAAACCATATGTCTCTCTGGTGACTTAATCGTTCATGAACAAGAGCGTATATTTCAGGATTAGGCTTACAATAACCTACTTGGCTGGATATTGTTATACTGCGTACATAGGGTTCAATTGGTTTTAGAATGGACTGAATCCACTCTATGCGATGGTTGCTTAATAAATGGATGTTTGCGTATTTACTCCATGTCTGTACTTTCTCAATAGCTGGTAATGGACGAATATTTGAAATAAGGATTTCTTTTGCATTGTCCATATTAATTACAGGAAATTTCATGCACAGCTGGTTCCAGAACTCCTCCTCTGGCATCTTTCCAGTCCATAACTCTTCACGCATTTCCTTTCTAAAATGAAAAAGCATCTCATTAGCTATATTCGACTCTTTCGAAAGTTCTTGCCAAAAATGAGGAGAAAAATTGGTAGCAAGCACCCCTGCAACATCGAGAATCAATTCTTTATAAGCCACATTTGGAAACCTCCACCAACTCGTTTCAATCATGTTCGACTTATGCGGTAAAAACACCTCTTGTGCAACACTACTGCCAGTTAGTTGAGCGCGGCGTATATTGAAAAAGCGATGGATCAGTTCCATCGCCGTGCTCGTGTACCATTATCTGATCCACGCTGCCAATAGTCGACTGCTTCATTCTGTTATTGTAACAAACTCGGCAGAAGTGCCTCCAACTGAATGCCCCTTGACCCCTTCAGCAAAATAATATCGTGTTGCTTCACCTGATTTTTTAATACACGGGCTAACTCCTTTTTGTCTTGAAACGCAAGGACATTACCATTCGGAAATCGCTTCTCTGCTTCAAGTGCTATGTGCTCACTGAGAGTGCCGACTGTATAAACAAAATCAATCTTACTCGGATCAATTCGACGTCCTACGTCTCGATGAAATTCTTGCTCTTGTTCACCAAGTTCGAGCATGTCTCCTAAGACTAGATGCTTTTTAGAATAACCTGTCAATTCCTCAAAGGTTTTTATTGCGGCGTTCATCGATACTGGACTAGCATTCCAAGCATCATTAATGATAGTAAACCCCAAGGAAGAGGCAATCTTCTCCATCCTCATTCCAGTTACTTTCAAGGAACGAAAACCCTCATCCACTTCAGATAGATCTAAGCCCATTTTTGATGCAACGGCAATTGTGGCAAGTGCATTTAAAACGTTATGAGCACCAAGAAGCGGCATGTAAAACTTATTTTCACCGACTGTAAAAAAGGACCCTTCATCGTTCGTTACTATAGACTCAACATAAAAATCATTTGTCTCGCACTCGCCGAAGCTACAGGTATTTATCGGTGTCCCGATGTTAATTCTTTTAATTCCTTCGGTTAAGAGCGGTTCATCTCCATTGTAGATTAGCACCCCATCATCCTCTAAACCATTTACAATTTCTAACTTTGCGGCTGCGATTTCTTCACGAGATCCAAGAGTCGATAAATGGGAAACACCAATCATAGTGATGACGGCTACGTTTGGCTTAGCCATACAGGAGAGGCGGTCGATCTGACCACGCTCACTCATCCCCATTTCTATAACTGCGACCTCAGCGCTCTTGTCTATTTCTAAAATGGTCAAGGGAACTCCTATTTGGCTGTTTAGATTCCCCATTGTTTTATGCACTCGGAAGGTTGTTCCCAACACTGAATTTATCATGTCTTTTGTTGTAGTCTTGCCATTACTGCCAGTAACGCTGATTACTTTGACTGATAATTCCTTACGATAATTAGCGGCAAGAGTTTGCAGCGCTTTTAGACAGTCATCTACGTAGATTAACGGGATATGAACTGGCGGGTTTGGATGATCCTTTTGCCAGAACGAGCCTGCCGCCCCTTTTGAAAATGCTTCTTCAACGTAATCGTGACCATCTAATTGTCTGATTATCGGGACAAATAGGTTACCTGGCTTTACTGTTCTTGAATCAATGGACACTCCTTGAATCGTAATTTCTTCATGCTCTACTCGTAGCCCATTTCCTTCGGACATTCGTTCAATAACCTTGAGCTTACGACAAATCACCGAACCACCTCCTACAAGTCCAAAGTAAGCTAATTATTATAGTTCCCTAACAATAAGGATATTCCTTCCAGAGTCATTTTAAGCGCTAAATAACGGTGTAATTCTGCCAGTAGACAGCCCATTAATCAACGATGTTCACCCTGTTTCCTCATTTCCTTATGTAACTTTACTGCCCAATAGTTCAATAAAATGAGCAGATCGCCACGGCCATCTGCTCGATGTTGATTGTTATTTTACATAGTTTCAAATAAGACATGGATTCCCCTTACGAGATCTGCTCATTGCTCAGCCAGAAACTTCTGCAGATCCACTCGATATATTATTCGGTAGAAATTCACCGCTTCTCCAACTGCATCTTCAACTGGGCGAACATCTTGTGGTGAGCGAATGTAAATTGTTGAAAAGCAAACTTCTCCACATAGGAAGGACAAATAAATGTTGCCTTCTCCTCCACCCGTGTTTGCCCAATGTCTTTGTGAAGTACAAACTCGTTTTGAATATGGATTTTGGGGAAAGCCTTTGTTTCAAAGCGGATGCGAGATTCATTTGGTAGGATATGAGCAATAGATGGAAAAGTAGTATTGACAGGAAGGAAACCAAACACCATGATTCGCTCTGTCACTTCCAGGCGTACAACGTTCTCTTGTTCAGAAGGGGTTGTGTTCACCCGAGTCACAAAAGGTTGGAGTTGCTTCAGGTTTTGAAAATCGACTAAGTAGGCAAACACTGTTTCGATGGGAGTTTGAATGAGGATGGATTGTTCGAACTGGTTTACCTTCATCTAAAACACCTCCACGCTATCGTGTCCCGTTCGTATTATGAGGTCACCAGATATTTCTGGTCGACCTCATTTTTTTGAAGCCGTAA